>NZ_LFJB01000059.1:35000-89076 GCF_006658625.1 Bradyrhizobium sp. UNPF46 | reverse complement strand
TTGAATCAGAACCGAAGCTCTAGATTGTTGTTTTGACGCGTTTTCTTCACGCGAACCGGTGTCCACTTCGCTCGAAAACGCTCTAGAAACACGTCGTCCGCTCGGCCGCGATGTAGCCGAGCAACAGGCCTGTGCCGAACAGCAGCACGACGGCGGCCGCCGCGAATTCGATGCCGCGCATGAACAGCGCACCGCCACCGTCGCGCCCGGCGCTGAGGCGAGCGGCGATGTCCTTGGCGGAAACGGCGACGACCGCGATGGCCGCGACCGTGATCGCGGTGCCGAGCCCCATCAGGAAGGTCGCGGCAATGCCGGCCCAGAACAGGCCCTGGGCGAGCGCGAACACCAGCACCAGGATGGCGCCCGAGCAGGGGCGGATGCCGACGGTGAGGATCGCGGCGAAGCCGCGCCGCCAGCCGCCGGGTCCGGCGAGCTCGCTCGGCGTGGGACCGTGGGAATGGCCGCAATGCTCGTCATGGACGTGGTCGTGTCCGTGGTGGGTATGGGCATGGGCGTGCGCGTGGTCATGACCGTGATCGTGCTGATGGTGATCATGGCCATGATGATCGTGGGCATCATGATGATGGTGATGATCATGATGGTGCGGCACGCCGGCGATCGCCGGCACCGGCTGGACCGCCTGCAGCGCGCGGATGAACGTGCGGCCCTTGACCCAGACCAGCCGCAGCCCGAACAGCGCAATCAGGGCGTAGCTCGCGATCTCGATCACCCCTTCCGCCTTGCACATGGTCTTGGCGGTCGCATTCAGGATCCAGGCCGAGATGCCGACGATCAGGATCGCCACCAGCGACTGCATCAGCGCGGACGCAAACGACAGCGCGATGCCGCGCCGCGCGGTCTCGCGGTTGGCGACGAGATAGGAGGCGATCACCGCCTTGCCGTGGCCGGGACCGGCGGCATGGAAGATGCCGTAGGCAAACGAGATGAACAGCAATGTCCACACCGCCGAGCCGTCGGACTTCGCGGCGCGGATAGTCGCCGACATCTGGCGATAGAATTCCGACTGTTTTGCCAGGAGCCAGCCGATGATCCCGCTGGCCTCGGGCTCGGGCGCTTGCGCCTGCTTCGGCGCGCCGAACGGATTCTGCGCGAAGACATCGTGAAGCGCGGCATCGGCCACACCGATGATGAAGAGAACGGCGGCGCAGGCCACAAGCCCGCGCGCGAGCGGGGAGAGCTTTGGCGTCAAGGGCAATCCACCGTGATCTTGTTGGCGAACATCATGCCGAAATTCGAGTTCTCGCCGTTCAGGAAGGTCTGCTCGTTGAGCTTCTGGGCCGTGGCCGAGCCGTCGTTCGGCCGGTCCAGCTTCATCTGGCAGCCGGCGGGCGCGCCGACCAGCTTGACCGGATTGTCCTTGGCCATCTGGAAGTCGATGAAGAAGGAACGGTCGAACACTTCGAGCACCAGTTGCTTGGGCTTGACCGGGTTCTTCAGCGGCAGCGTGAAGTGCAGGGTCAGCACCGTGTCCTTGTAGTCGAGGAAATAGTCGACCGGCTCCTGGAATCGCTCCTTCTTGCCGTCGGCTCGCGCAAAGGTGAAGTAGGCGTATTCCTTCAGCGACTCGACATTGGTCTGCGCCAGCGGCCCGAGCTCCTCGCGGGTATAGGTGCCCTTGGTCTTGCTCTCGAGCCCCTGCACCGCATAGGCCGAGAACATGTCGTCGAAGGTCCAGGCGTGGCGCACGCCGGTGATGCTGCCATCGGCGGCGTAGAGCAGCTCGCTGGTCGCGGTGATCCAGACATGCGGATGCGCGCTCGCCGCGCCCGCTGCGAGCATGAGACTGGCGGCCAGCAGCAGTCCAAACAGGCGGCGCATCGTGTCCATCAGGCCGCCTTGGTGTCGTCGAGCAAACCGCGCCGGCGCAGCAGTGCGTCGGGCTCCGGAGGACGACCGCGGAAGGCCTCATAGGCGGCCTCCGGATCGACCGAGCCGCCGCTCGAATAGATGTCGTCGTGCAGGCGCTTGGCGACGGCGGGATCGAAGATGTTGCCGGCCTCCTCGAACGCGCCGAAGGCGTCGGCGTCCATCACCTCGGACCACATGTAGCTGTAATAACCGGCCGCATAATGGTCGCCGGTGAAGATGTGACCGAACTGGGTCGGACGGTGACGCAGCGCGATCTCCTCGGGCATGCCGATCTTCTCGAGCTCGCGTCGCTCGAAGGCGCGGACATCCTGCGCGGCGGCGGCCGGCTGGGTGTGGAATTCGAGGTCGACCAGCGCCGAGGAGACGAATTCGACCGTGGCAAAGCCCTGGTTGAATTTTCGCGCGGCCAGGAACCGTTGCAGCAGATCGTCCGGCAGCGGCTCGCCGGTCTGGTAGTGACGGGCGAACTTCTGCAGCACCTCGGGGCGCTCCTGCCAGTGCTCGTAGAGCTGCGATGGCAGCTCGACGAAATCGGTGAACACGGAGGTGCCCGACAGCGAGGGATAGGTCACGTTCGAGAGCATGCCGTGCAGGCCGTGGCCAAACTCGTGGAACAGGGTGCGGGCATCGTCGGGCGACAGCAGCGAGGGCTCGCCATCGGCCCCCTTGGCGAAATTGCAGATGTTGAGAACGAGCGGCGCGACGTCGCCGTCGAGCTTCTGCTGGTCGCGCAGCGAGGTCATCCAGGCGCCGGAGCGCTTCGACGGCCGGGCGAAGTAGTCGCCATAGAACAGCGCCTTATGCTTGCCGTCCCTGTCCTTCATCTCCCAGACCCGGACGTCGGGGTGCCAGACCGGAACGTCCTTGCGCTCCTCGAAGGTGACGCCGAACAGGCGCGTGGCGCAGTCGAAGGCGGCAGCGATCATGTTGTCGAGCGACAGATACGGCTTGATCGCGGAATCGTCGAAATTGGCGCGCTGAAGCCGCAGCTTTTCGGCGTAGAAGCGCCAGTCCCAGGGAGCGAGCTTGAAATTGCCGCCTTCTGTCGTGATCAGCGCCTGCATCTCGTCGCGGTCGGCGAGCGCCCGGGCGCGCGCCGGCTTCCAGACCCGCTCCAGCAGGCTCCGCACCGCCTCCGGCGTCTTGGCCATGGAATCCTCGAGCCGGTAGGCGGCGTAGGTCGGATAGCCCAGGAGATTGGCGCTCTCCTCACGCAGCTTCAGGACCTCGACGATGGTTCCGTTGTTGTCGTTGGCGTTGCCGTTGTCGCCGCGCGCGATGAAGGCCTTGTAGACCTTCTCGCGCAGGTCACGCCGCGCCGAGCTCTTCAGGAACTGCTCGACCGAGGAGCGCGACAGCGTGACGATGGCCTTGCCTGCCATGCCGCGCTCTTCCGCCGCAGCCTTGGCGCTGGCGACGAAGCTATCCGGCAGGCCCTGGCGGTCGGCCTCGCCAAGCTCCATGAACCATTCCTGCTCGTCGCCGAGCAGATGATGGCTGAAGCCGGTGCCGAGCTGGGCCAGCCGCTCGTTGATCTCGGCCATCCGTGTCTTGGCCTGCTCGGAGAGGCCGGCGCCGGCGCGGTGGAAGCGGGTGTAGGTGCGCTCCAGCAGGCGAAGCTGCTCGGGCGAAAGACCGAGATTGGCGCGGTCCTCGTGCAGCTGGGCGATGCGACCAAACAGCACGGCATTCATCATGATCGGATTCCAGTGCCGCGCCATCCGCAAGGAGATCTCCTTGTCGATCTCCAGGATGGCCGTGTTGGAATGCGCCGAAACGAGGTCGTAGAACACCGCCGCGACCTTGCTCAAGAGCTTGCCGGAGCGCTCCAGCGCCGTGACCGTGTTGGCGAAGTCGGGCGCAGCCGGATCATTGGTGATCGCCGCGATCTCGGCGGAGTGGTCGGCGAAGGCCTGCTCGAAGGCCGGGAGGAAGTGCTCCGGCTTGATCTCGTCGAAGGGCGGGGCGGCAAACGGCGTCACCCAGGCCTTCAGCAGCGGATTGGCCTCGGAGTCCGTAGTTCGGCGGGGTTCTGACATCACAAGTCCCGATTTTCATGGGTCGATTGTTGCGGCCAGCTATAGCACGCGATGGGGCTTTTTTGAGCCATTTGGCCTTGCTCCCGGCCGCCTTTTCGGGGAGATTGCGGCCCTCGATAGACCACGGACCCCAGAGCTCATGAACGCGTCTTCCACGTCCTCCCGCCGGATCGTCTGGCCCAGCGTCATCACCGTCATCAGCGCCGCCATCCTGATCGGCGCAGAGGTGTTCGGCGCGGCGTTCGCCGGCGGCTGGGCGCTCGCGATCCTGTTCGGGCTCGGCGATCAGGGCACGCACATCCTGCAGGCCGTGCTGTTCGCGCTCGGCGTGCTCGTGATGACCGCGTTCATCCGCGCGGCTCAGCGCGTCGAGCCTTTCACGAAGCGCGGCTGAAGTTGCTCGCGCGCGTGACGCGCGCACTGGGCTCAAAAACTTAACGCCCGTTCATCTTCCGCGTCGCTCGCGCAACACTGCGCAAGCAGATGTTAGGCAATTCTGTTCGCAGCCTAAAAAAATTCTTGCGAAGCAGAGTCAAAACGCTTATGTGCGCTCTTGCCCAATTTCGCACGTGCCTGTGGTCGTGTGTCAGTCGGTAGGTATCCGGACAAGAGGCCGGACAGCCGCCAAGGGGTGAAGAAGCCGAGGGGCTCTTCGGAAGTGCGGAAGTCGCGAGACCGAGAGGTCGAACGAGGAAGCAAACCCGGAGCGTCCAGCATCTCTCTCAAGAGATGCCATGTCGAAGGTGACTTCACTCTTTGCAACCGTGACTGGCAGCCGGAGGCGAACCGGCGCACCCCGCTCTCAACGGGGGACGCGACTTAAAGCAACGACGGATCGGGCTTTTTTGGTCTCTACCGGCATTCCAACGCCGGCGCGGGCTACTGAAAAGGCTTGTCCTTCATTGCCAGGTGTGCGGGCGGGAACACTCCCAACCAATCCACGGCAGCACAGTCTGGTTTGAGTCTTGTGGCTTCGTCGCGCCTCCATCGCGCGATCCGGCCAGAGCACTCTTATCCGACGTCATGTTTTGAACGGGCCCGTCGCTGGGCCGTTTGGGAGAGTGCCATGACCGAACGTATCCAGGAATTCCTGCGCAACCGCCGCCAGGATGGCCTCGACACCGAGCCTTGCCTCGTCGTCGACCTCGAGGTCGTGCGCGACAATTATCAGAGCTTCGCCAAGGCGCTGCCCGACAGCCGCGTGTTCTATGCCGTGAAGGCGAACCCGGCGCCGGAAGTGCTGGCGCTGCTGGCGTCCATGGGCTCCTGCTTCGACACCGCGACCGTCGCCGAGATCGAGATGGCGCTGGCCGCCGGTGCGACGCCCGACCGCATCTCCTTCGGCAACACGATCAAGAAGGAGCGCGACATCGCGCGCGCCTTCGCGCTCGGCATCCGGCTGTTCGCGGTCGACTGCGCCGCCGAGGTCGAGAAGGTCGCCCGTGCCGCTCCCGGCGCGAAGGTGTTCTGCCGCATCCTCTATGACTGCGCCGGCGCCGAATGGCCGCTGTCGCGCAAGTTCGGCTGCGACCCGGAGATGGCGGTCGAGGTGCTCGACCTCGCCAAGCGCCTCCGGCTGGAGCCGTGCGGCATCTCGTTCCATGTCGGCTCGCAGCAGCGCAAGGTGAAGGCGTGGGACCGTGCGCTGGCGATGGCCTCGCAGGTGTTCCGCGACTGCGCCGAGCGCGGCATCAACCTGACCATGGTCAACATGGGCGGCGGCTTTCCGACCAAGTACCTGAAGGACGTGCCGCCGGTCGTGACCTACGGCCGCTCGATCTTCCGCGCGCTGCGCAAGCACTTCGGCAACCAGATCCCGGAGACCATCATCGAGCCGGGCCGCGGCATGGTGGGCAATGCCGGCATCATCGAATCCGAGGTCGTGCTCATCTCGAAGAAGAGCGACGAGGACGAGGTGCGCTGGGTGTACCTGGACATCGGCAAGTTCGGCGGTCTCGCCGAGACCATGGACGAGTCGATCCGTTACGCCATCCGCACCCGTCACGACGGCGCGGACATGACCCCGTGCGTGCTCGCCGGCCCGACCTGCGACAGCGCCGACGTGCTGTACGAGAAGAACCCGTATCCGCTTCCCGTGACGCTGGAGATCGGTGACAAGGTTCTGATCGAAGGCACCGGGGCCTACACGTCGACCTACTCGTCGGTGGCCTTCAACGGCATCCCGCCGCTGAAGACCTACCACATCTGATCCGCCTCTCGTTTCCAGAGGCCTGACGAACCCGGGAGCCGGCTTGCCGGCTCCCTTCCCAACATCTCGATGTCTGACGACGCCTTGAACAGGCGTGCCTCGCGCACGCCGGTTCAAGCGGGGACTGATGCGCCATGACTGCTTTTCGGAAGCCACAGATCGCCCTCACCTCGAAAGCCGCTCCGTTCGTGATCCGTGCGGAACGTGCTGCCGACGCCGTCGCCCGTGAAGCGCTGCTGGATGCCAGCTTTGGCGAGGACCGCCATGGCCGCACCTGCCAGCGCCTGCGCGACGGACGCGCGCCGGCCGCAGGCCTTGCCCTGTCGGCCGTGCGCGAGCGCAAGCTCGTGGGAACCGTGCGGCTGTGGCACGTCAGCGCCGGAGGCAGGCCCGCCCTGGTCCTCGGACCACTGGCAGTGGACCCTGCCTGCCGCGAGCTCGGGATCGGCGCCGCGCTGATGCAACAAGCGCTGGCCGCCGCCCGGGCGCGCGGGCATGGCGCCGTCATCCTGCTCGGCGATGCCCCCTATTACGCCCGGTTCGGCTTCTCGGCGGAGAAGACCGGCACACTGATGCTGCCCGGCCCGTTCGAGCGCGACCGCCTGCTGGCGATCGAGTTCACAGACGGCGCGCTCGATGGCGTCGAGGGGATGATCGTCCCAACCGGTGCGGCCCTGTCCAAACGGAGGGTAGTTCGTCCCCTCCAAGCGCACGCGGCCTAAGGGATCGCCTTCGTAGCGAAGACCCGGCCGCGTTAAGCGGCAACACCCGGTCGCGCGCCTGCGCCAAGCCCGTTCCTTGGGGGTTGCGCAGGCGCCGGAAACGCCCTTTAACCCCACGAAATTCCCCTTCAGTCGAGGCCCATGACCATGTCCCGTCGCCTGATTTCCACCGGCTCCCCGCTCGAGAAGACCGTCGGCTACAGCCGCGCCGTGATCGACGGCGAGTTCGCCTTCGTCGCGGGAACCACCGGCTATGACTACACCACGATGACCATGCCGGCCGACGTCACGAGCCAGTCACGCAACTGCTTCAAGACCATCGCGGCCGCCCTGAAGGAGGGCGGATTCGAGATGGCCGACATCGTCCGTGCGACCTATTACGTCACCGATACGAGTTACATCGACGCCCACTTCGCCGTCTGCGGCGAGGTTCTCGGCGACATCAGGCCGGCCGCGACCTTGCTGGTCGTCAGCGCCCTCGCCAAGCCCGAGATGAAGGTCGAGATCGAAGTCACCGCCAAGCGCCGCGGCGCCTGATCCACCCACCCTTTGCCTGCCAGCACGTTCCGGAGAAACCATCCCATGAGCCCTCCCTCGCAGATCTACGCGAAGATCACCGGTCCCATCGTCATGGTCGGCTTCGGCTCCATCGGCAAAGGCACGCTGCCGCTGATCGAGCGGCACCTCGACTACGACAAGTCGCGCGTCACCGTGATCGATCCCAAGGACGAGGGCCGCAAGGCGCATTGCGAGAAGCACAATGTGCGCTTCATCCAGAAGGCCGTGACCAGGGACAATTACCGGGAGTTGCTGACCCCGCTGCTCACCGAGGGCGGCGGCCAGGGCTTTTGCGTCAATCTTTCGGTCGACACCGGCTCGACCGACATCATGGAGCTCTGCAACGAGCTCGGCGCGCTCTATATCGACACCGTCAACGAGCCCTGGCTCGGATTCTATTTCGATTCCTCGAAGGGCCCGGAAGCGCGCTCCAACTACGCCCTGCGCGAAGTGACGCTGGCCGCCAAGAAAGCGCGGCCGGCGGGCTCGACCACGGCCGTCTCCTGCTGCGGCGCCAATCCCGGCATGGTCTCCTTCTTCGTCAAGCAGGCGCTGCTCAACGTCGCCGCCGACCTGAAGCTCAATGCCCCCAAGCCGAAGACGAGAGCCGAATGGGCGGATTTGATGCGGCAGGCCGGCATCAAGGGCATCCACATCGCCGAGCGCGACACCCAGCGCTCCAAGAAGCCGAAAGAGCCCGACGTCTTCGTCAACACCTGGTCGGTGGAAGGTTTCCTGTCGGAGGGGATGCAACCGTCGGAGCTCGGCTGGGGCACCCATGAGAAATGGATGCCCGAGAATGCGCATAGCCACGAAGCCGGCTGCGGCGCTGCCATCTATCTGATGCAGCCTGGCGCCAACACGCGCGTGCGCACTTGGTGCCCGACCCGCGGCGCGCAATACGGCTTCCTGGTCACCCACAATGAGTCGATCTCGATCGCCGATTACTTCACGGTGCGTGACGCTTCGGGCAACGCGATCTACCGGCCGACCTGCCACTACGCCTATCATCCGGCCGACGACGCCGTGCTGTCGCTGCATGAGCTGTTCGGCCGCGCCGGCAAGATGCAGGAAAAGCACCACATTCTCGAAGAGGACGAAATCGTCGACGGCATCGACGAGCTCGGCGTGCTGCTGTTCGGCCACGACAACAATGCGTACTGGTACGGCTCTCAGCTCTCCATCGAAGAGACCCGCGAACTCGCGCCCTACCAGAACGCCACCGCCCTGCAGGTGACCTCCGCCGTGCTCGGCGGCATGGTATGGGCACTGGAAAACCCGAACGAAGGCATCGTCGAAGCCGACGAGATGGATTTCGAGCGCCTGCTGGAAATCCAGCTGCCGTATCTGGGCCCGGTGAAAGGCTATTACACCGACTGGACGCCGCTGACGGATCGGCCGGGACTGTTCCCCGAGGATATCGACACCAGCGATCCCTGGCAGTTCAGGAATGTGCTGGTGCGGTGAGGGACGCCTCTCCGCTCGTCATTCCGGGGCGACGCGTAGCGTCGAGCCCGGAATCCATCGGGCGGCAATACGTGCGGAAGAATGGATTCCGGGTTCGCGCTTCGCGCGCCCCGGAATGACGGAGAAACCTACTTCTCCTTGATCGGCGGGGCGATCTTCTCCGCTGGGGCCGGAGGCAGTGCCGGTTGGACTGCAGTCGCCGCACCCTGGGTCTGCGGATCGGGCCGAGCGGGCTCAGGAGCCGGCGTGGTCGGGCGGTCGCCGCCAGGCTTGGCTTCCGCGGGCTTGTTCTGATCGTCGGACGGCGTGCCCTGAAGCGGCGGCGTCGCCTGCGCCAGCTGCATCCGGCTTTCGGCGCGGATCTGGGCGAGCGACATTACCGAGACCACAAGTCCTGCTGCGAACAGCGAGGCGGCAATGGTCAGGTCGAGCTTCAGTCTGCGCTTGTCGTTGACGGTCATGTCGGTCACCGCGTCTGTCCGCGGAATCAACGAAGTCGCCGGGCCGCGGTTCCGCAGCAGCCGAAGCGGGAACCGCCCGTTCGCGCGCCAAAACGCCGCGCTCAGTCCGAGGTGCTGACTTCCCAAGTGGCGTGGCGCACGCCCGGCAGGTGCTGAAGATCGGTTGCCACCGCGTTCAGCTCGTTCGGATCGACTGCGGTCGCGACCAGCTTTGCGACGATCTCCAGAACGTCCTCGCCGATCTCAACCACTTCAATATCGGCCACCGGATATTTCGCGGCCTCCAACTTTTCGACGAGCCGATCGCGCATGTCGGGCAGCGCGTCGGTCGCGACCGCAAGCTTGAAGTAATAGGTTGCCTCGAGCGCCTTCTCGTTCAGCGGGATGCGGTTGATGGCGTTGACCAGCGGGCGCAGCATGGTGTTGCCGGCGATGACGAAGACGGTCAGCGCGGCCGCCTGCGCGATCATATCGGCGCCGGCGCAGGAGCCGACCGCAGCCGAGGCCCACAGCGTGGCGGCCGTGTTGAGCCCGCGCACGTCCATGCCCTGCTTCATGATGACGCCGGCTCCCAAGAAGCCGATGCCGGAGACGACATAGGCGATCACCCGCACCGCGCCCTCGGCATTGTCCAGCTGCATGGCGAGGTCGACGAAGGCCGCAGCTCCCACGGCGACCAGCACGTTGGTGCGCAGGCCCGCGGTGCGCTGGCGGTATTGTCGCTCGGCGCCGATCAGCGTGCCCAGCACGAAGGCCGTGGTCAGGCTGATGAGCGTGTCGGCGAAATCGCCCAGTTGGAAGGTCGTTAGAAATCGCATGGTCCCCTATACGGCCGGAACCATGACAGATCAAAGCTCGAGCAGGCCGCCATCCCCATTTTCGTCGGCGAAAGCCAGCAGCGTGCCCTTCGCATTCCAGCCGATCGCGGCGACAGGGGGCGTGCCGTTGCGGCGGACCAGGATCTCGGCGCCGTCCTCCAGCCGCACCATCAGCACGGTGCCGTCGCTGTAGCCGGCGGCCAGGATGTCGTTCTTGGGATGGCAGGCGACGACCGAAACGCGCGCCTGCAGCGGCGCGAGCATCGCGGGCTCCTTGCCCATCGGGCCGTCCTTGCTGCCGAACGGCCATATGATGACCGTGTCGGCGCCCGAGGTCGCCAAGCCCTTGCCGCCCGCGCTCCAGGACATCGAGCGGACGCGGCCGGGATAGCCGGTCATGCGCATGTGCCTGTTGTCGGCGAGCCGCCAGCCGTGCAGCGCCGGCTCGTGCATCGCGGTGACCAGGAATTTGTTGTCGGGGCTGAAGGTGACGGCGTGATGCGAGCCGGCCCAGGGCAGGAATTCGGCTGACCCTTCCATGTTCGGAAACCACAGCGTCGCGCCGTTGTAATGCGCGATCGCAAGCCGCAGGCCCTTCGGCGCGAAAGCAAGCCCGCCGACGGTCGAGGGCACCTCGAGCGACTTCTCCTCGGCCTTGCCACTCTTGACCGTCGCGGTCTTGCCGGCGGACCAGGCGAACGCGCCGCCGTCGGCCTGCAGCGCCACCGCGTCGATCCAGCGCCGCTTGGGATCGGTGGCGAGCAGCGTCACCTCGCCCTTGGCATCGAGCGAGACGACCTTGCCGTCGTCGCCGCCCATCAGGATGCGTTTGCCGTCGGAGGCCGTGGAGAGAATGCCGCCGCTGTGAACGGCGACATGGGTGATCTCACCCTTGGCATCGACGAAGGCGACTTTCTCCTCGCCGCCGACGAAAGCGGCGCGGTCGCCCAGGAAGTGTACCGACGTCACGCCCATGCCGAGCGCAACAGGCTTGACGCGGTCGGTGACGGAGACGATCGAGGCGGAATCGGGGGCGGGCGTAAACTCTTTCATCACGAGACGATGCAGCTCTCAAAACCCTTGCGGATCGCCTCTTCCGGCAATTCGCGGCCGATGAAGACGAGGCGGCTCTCGCGCTTCTCGCCCTCCTTCCACTTCCGCTGGTGGTTGCCCTCCAGCATCATGTGGACGCCCTGGAAGACGTAGCGGTCGTCGTCGTCGTGGAAGGCGAGGATGCCCTTGGAGCGGAGGATCTTGCCGCCCTCGACCTGCACCAGATTCTGGAGCCAGGGCATGAACACGTTGGGATCGAGCGGCTTGTCGGTCTTGAGCGACAGCGACTGCATGTCCTCGTCGTGATAGTGCTTCAGGCCGTGGCCGTGATCATGGTGATGATCGTGGCCGTGGTGGTGATGATCATGGTCGTGGTCATGATCGTCGGCCGCCAGAAAGTCCGGCTCGACCTCGAGGATGCGGTCGAGGTCGAACGCGCCGCGGTCCAGCACATCGGCCAGGGCCACCGAGCAGCGCTCGGTACGATGCAGCTTGGCATAGGGGTTGATGGCGCGGATGCGGGCCTCGACCTCGGCGAGCTCGCCCTTGCTCACGAGATCGGTCTTGTTGAGAACGATGACGTCGGCAAAGGCGATCTGGTTCTTGGCCTCGGGCGCGTCCTTGAGCCGGTCGGACAGCCATTTGGCGTCGGCCACCGTAACGACCGCGTCGAGCCGCGCGTTCTTCTGCACGTCCTCGTCGACGAAGAAGGTCTGGGCGACCGGCGCGGGATCGGCAAGGCCCGTGGTCTCGACGATGATGGCGTCGAACTTGCCCTTGCGCTTCATCAACCCGTCCATGATGCGCACGAGGTCGCCGCGCACCGTGCAGCAGATGCAGCCGTTGTTCATCTCGAACACTTCCTCGTCGGCGCCGATGATGAGGTCGTTGTCGATGCCGATCTCGCCGAACTCGTTGACGATGACGGCGTATTTCTTGCCGTGGTTTTCCGACAGGATGCGGTTCAAGAGCGTGGTCTTGCCGGCGCCGAGATAGCCGGTCAGGACGGTCACGGGAATTTTCTGGGAGGTCTCAGACATAACAACTCCGACTTCGGGCTTTTCCGCGCGACGCGAGGCGGGGTGGCCCCCTGCCCTAATGGTCAAGCGCGCTGGTCAGGGCCTTTATATTGTGCCTGACCATGTCAATGTAAGTGGGTGCAAGCCCCTTTTCGCCGGTCAAACCGTCCGAAATCAGGGTCCCGCCGACTTTTGAGCCGGTCTCTGCTGCGATCCGCCGGATCAGCCGGTCGTCGCTGATATTCTCCAGGAATACGGCCGGGATTTTTTGGGCCTTGATCTGGCCGATGATGGAAGCGATGTCCCGCGCGCTCGGCTCGGTTTCGGTGGAGACGCCCAGGGGGGCGATGAACCGGATACCGTACTCGGCGGAAAAATAGCCGAAGGCGTCATGGGTCGAGATCACCTTCCGCCGGTCCGACGGGATCCTGGCCACGGCCTCGCGGACCTCGCGGTCGAGCGTTTCGAGCTTTTCCAGATAGGCTTTTGCCTGGGCCCGGAAGTACTCCGCATCATCCGGGGCGGCCACGGCCAGCGCATTGGCAATATCGGTCGCGTAAATCTTGGCGTTGGGGACGGACTGCCAGGCGTGAGGGTCTGCGGCCGAACCGAGCTTCAACGGCGTGATGCCAGCGCTCGCGGTGACGACTGTCGCCTTGCTGCCGGAGGATTGCACGAGGCGCGGCAGCCAGCCTTCGAGACCGAGCCCGTTGACGACGACGAGCTTCGCCTCCGCGACCCGCTTTGCATCGCCAGGCGCCGGCGTATAGACGTGAACGTCGCTGTCGGGGCCGACCAGCGTCGTGACGTTGACCCGGTCGCCGCCGACGTTGCGGACGAAATCGCCGAGGATCGAGAAGCTCGCGACCACATTGAGCCGCTCGGCCGCGTGCAGTGGCGAGGCGATCAGCAGGAGCACGCAAAGCAGGAGCCGCCGCATCGTCACGCTTCCAGATGCCGGCCGGGAAACAGCTGCCTGACCACACCGCCGACACGGCCGAACAGCACCGAGACGATGTAGATCATCGTCGCCACCAGGATGATCGCGGGGCCCGAGGGCACGCGGGTCTGGAACGACAGCACGAGGCCGGCATAGCCCGAAACCGCGGCGGCGACCACCGCGATGCAGATCATCGTAGTGAGATCGCGCGACCAGAACCGGGCGATGCCCGCCGGCAGGATCATCAGCCCGACCGCGAGCAGCGTGCCGAGGGCCTGAAAGCCGTTGACGAGGTTGATCACGACAAGCGCGAGGAAGGCGAGATGCGCGGGTCCTCCGGCGCGGCTGACCGTGCGCAGAAACAGGGGATCGACGCTCTCGATCACCAGCGGGCGATAGATCACCGCGAGCACCAGCAGCGTCACGGTGGCGTTGAAGGCGACCACCAGCAGCGTCTGGTCGTCCATCGCGAGGATGTTGCCGAACAGCACGTGCAGCAGATCGATATTGGTGCCCTTGATCGAGACGATGGTGACGCCGAGCGCCAGCGAGGCCAGGTAGAAGGTCGCGAGCGAAGCGTCCTCCTTCAGGCCGGTCGAGCGCGCCACCACGCCGGCGAGGATCGCGACCGCAAAGCCGGCGATGAGACCGCCGGCCGTCATCGCGAACAGATTGAGGCCTGAGAGCAGGAAGCCGACCGCAGCGCCCGGCAGGATCGCATGCGCCATGGCGTCGCCGACGAGGCTCATCCGCCGCAGCATCAGGAACACGCCGATCGGCGCGCCCGCGAGCGACAGCGCGATCACGGCGGCGAGCGCGCGCCGCATGAACTCGAATTCGGTGAACGGGCCGATCAGCGCGTCATAGGCCATCTGTGGTCACGCGGCCCGCGAGCTGATGTCATCGGCCGCGCAGGCCGCGGCGGTGTCGTCGAAGGCCTCGCACATCCGCATCGCGACCAGCAGGTTTTCGGGCGTCAGCACCTCCGCGGTCGGCCCCCACGCCACCGGGCCGCGCGCCAGCACCAGCGTCTCGTTGAAATGGTTACGCACCATCTCCATGTCGTGCAGCGCGGCGAGCACGGTGCGGCCCTCGCCGTGCCATTGCTTGACCAGCGCGAGCAGGTCGGCGGTGGTCTTCGCATCGATGGCGTTGAAGGGCTCATCGAGCACGATCAGCGCAGCGTCCTGGAGCACCACGCGGGCGAACAGCACCCGCTGCATCTGGCCGCCCGAGAGCGTACCGATCGGGCGGTTCTCGAAGCCGTTGAGACCGACGGACGCGATCGCGCGCAGGATCTTTTCGCGGGCCGCCTTGCCGATGCCCCCGAACAGGCCGGTGCCGCGCCACAAGCCGGTGCTGACGAAATCGAAAACCGAAATCGGGAAACTGCGGTCGATCTCCGCGCTCTGCGGCAGATAGGCGATATCCCTGGCATCGAGCCCGCCGAGATGGATGCTGCCGTCGAGCGGCCGGAGGATGCCGACGATGCCGCGCAGCAGGGTCGACTTGCCGGCGCCGTTCGGGCCGATCACGGCAACCAGCGCGCCTCGCGCAACCTCGCCGTTGAGATGGTGCACGGCCGGATGCCGGTCATAGCCGAGCGTGACGTTATGGAAGTGCACGGCCGCCATCATCACCTCATCGCCAGGAAGACCACGCCCCAGAGCACGGCACAGACGGCAAGGGCGGCTGCGAGGCGGCCCGCCACGGTCATGCGCAGAATCGACCAGGGCGCCGCCTGGGCGGGGTGCGGCGAGGCCGCATCATGGACGTGGGCGTGGCTGTGGTCGTGCCCGTGGGAATGGCCATGAGAGTGGCCATGGGCATGGTCGTGTTGGTGGGCGTGGGAGGCAGCGGGAACCATCGGCAGATGTTATAATATAACATTACGTCTGTCCACGGCCGGGCTTGTCATTCAGGGGCGGCTCACGGCTTCCCGATCACCATGGCAATCGCCGCGGCCACGAAGGGAAACGGCACCGAGACGGCACAGCGGAACCAGACGAAACGGGCCGGCATGAACGGGATTTCCCACAAGATCACCCGTTGGAAGGCAAACAGGGCCCAGGCCACGACATAGGCCACCACCTGGGGCACCCCGCCGCCGGACTTCAGCGCCACCGTCCCAATGGAGAAGCCGATCACGGGGCCGCCGGGCGTGGCTGCGCCCGCGACCACGGCGCTGGCAACCCCGAGCCAGCCGCTGTCCGGTCCGAGCCAGCCGGTGATCACCTCCTGCGGGATGATGGCGGCGATGTAGCCGGAGCCGATCACCCCGAGCGCGATCCGCGGCACGATGTTGATGAAGTCCATCGCGCCCTCGCGCAGCGAGGCCTTGAACACCGTTGGACCACGCCGGAAGGCGATCAGGCCGACGCCGAGCACCGAGCCCCACAGCAGGATGTCGATGAGAAGCGCCGCGCTCAAGTCTCGTCGTCCTTGGCAGCGGGCTTCGGATAAAGCCGGAGATAGACGAAGCGGCCGAGGGCGCCGGCGAGCACCGGCAGCGGCAGCGAGATGAGGATCCGCCACAACGTGAAGTCGGTGCCCATGATCGGGATTTCCCAAGCCACCGCCCGGCCGTAGCCGATCAGCGTCCAGCTCACGACCATGGCGATGGTGGCGCCGAAATCGGCGCCGACCGCGAGCAGCGCGCTCGCCACCGGATAGGCGGTGAAGGGCCCGCCGGGCAGGATCGCGCCGAAGGCGGTGCCGATCAGAAGGCCCATCAGCCCGGATTTCGGCCCCAGCGAGCGCGAGACCTTCTCGTGCGGCAGGATTTCCGAGATCAATGCGCCGAGCAGGCAGCCGGCAAGCACGCGCGGCAGGATGCCCGAGAACAGCGAGAGATCATGGGTCAGAATGTCGAGAACGCCCTCGGTGCCGTCACGCCGCCAGACCAAGACCGCACTCACCGCGACCAGAACCGCGATGATGATCGTGGACCAGCCGATCGGCTTGCGCACGCGTCCCGGCCGCGGCTCGGATTCCGCGTCCTCGGCGGGCGCCGGGTTGTTCGGGGAGGGTTCTGACAATTGGCGTGGAGCGGCTCGAGGGTGATGCCCTTCCTGATTAAGGGCGGTGTCCCCCCGATGCAAACGGCGTGATGACAGACCTGTGCGCACGCCGCGCAGGGCAATTCCGCACAGCAAAAAGGCGGCCGCGTGAGCGACCGCCCTTGTTGTCATTCCGGGGCGACGCGTCAGCGCCGAGCCCGGAATCCATCGGGCGTCAGCCGAGTGGATGAATGGATTCCGGGCTCGCGCTACGCGCGCCCGGAATGACGCTTACGCCTTGTCGAACAGGGACTCGACGTATTCCCAGTTCACGAGGTTCTCGACGAACGCCTTGAGATAGTCGGGGCGGCGGTTGCGGTAGTCGATGTAGTAGGAATGCTCCCAGACGTCGCAGCCGAGGATCGGGGTGGCGCCGTGCACCAGTGGATTCTCGCCGTTCGGGGTCTTGGAGATCTCGAGCTTGCCGTTCTTGACCTGGAGCCAGCACCAGCCGGAGCCGAACTGGCCGACGCCGGCCGCCTGGAAGTCGGTCTTGAACTTCTCGAAGCCGCCGAGGTCCTCGTTGATCTTCTTCTCGAGCTTGCCCGGCAGCTTGGTGCCGCCACCATTGGGCTTCATCCAGCTCCAGAAGTGGATGTGGTTGTAGTGCTGGCCGGCGTTGTTGAACACGGCGGGGTTCTTGCCGAACGAGCCCTTGACGATCTCCTCAAGGGACTTGCCTTCCCATTCGGTCCCTTTGAGCGCGTTGTTGCCGTTAGTGACGTAGGCCTGATGATGCTTGTCGTGGTGGAATTCCAGCGTCTCCTTCGACATGAACTGGCCGAGGGCGTCATAGGCGTAAGGGAGTGGGGGCAGCGTAAAGGTCATGGGTTCTTGTCCGCGACTGATGGGGAACTGGCTTAACGGGGACTCTTATAGAAGGTTCCCCGGCCGTTAAATACCTCAGAATTTGCGAAAACGCGTGATGCGACCACTGGGCCGGATTGCACAAAATCGGCGCAGTACGAACATTCGCTGCAGGCCAGGTCGGTCGACGCAAAATATCATTGCCTTTGAAGCGCTTATGACAGAACGAATGCATCGACAAGTGGAGCTCCGAAGGACCGAGCCATGAGTATCGAAATCGACATCCTGAACGGCGACGCCTCGTGGCCGATCGCAGAGCCGCTGCATCAGGCGGTCTGGGGACCGCAACAGGTCGCGGACAAGCCCTGGTCCCACGTCAAATGGGCCAATGCCGATCTTCGCGTGCTGATCGAGACGCCCGAGGACGGCCTCATCTGCCATGTCGGCATCTATTTCCGCACGATCACGTGGAACGGGCAGAAGACGCATATCGGGGGCATCGGCGGCGTCTGCACGCGGGAAGACCAGCGCGGCCGAGGCTATGCAACCATGGCAATCGACGCAGCGGTGCATACGATCCGCGCCAACGAGGCGGCCCGCTTCGCCTTGCTGTTCTGCGAGCCGCACAACGCCGCCTTTTACGCGGCGCGGAGCTGGCTGCCCTTCAACGGCGAGGTCTATTGCGAGCAGCCGGAGGGGCGGATCCGGTTCGGCTATATGGCGCCCTATGTCTTCCACATCGTCCGCGCGCCGACCCTGGGCACCATCGACCTCTGCGGCCTGCCCTGGTGAGACCTGCATGGCGAGGGGTGGCGCGGACATCGCGCACCCGTTAATATGTCGATCATCATCCAATATTCCGCCCGGTGACAGATGACGATCGACGCTCCCCTAGACGCCGTCCCGCCGCGCGCACCGGTTGCCTCCCCCATTGCGAGCCTGCTGACCGCGCCGATCCTGCCGACGCTGCTCCGGCTCGCGATCCCCAACATGATCGCGATGGTCGGCAGCACGCTGGTCGCGATCGCCGAGACCTCCTATATCGGCCGGCTCGGCACCATCCCGCTGGCCGCGATCGCGCTGGTGTTTCCGTTCGCGATGCTGACGCAGATGATGAGTGCGGGTGCGATGGGCGGCGGCGTGTCGTCCGCGATCAGCCGCGCGCTCGGCGCGGGGAATCGCGACCGCGCCGCGACGCTGGCGCTGCATGCCGCCATCATCGGCCTCTGCGGCGGGCTGTTCTTCACGGTGATGATGCTCGTCTTCGGCCGCACGTTCTTCACGCTGCTTGGCGGCCGCGAGCGCGTGCTCGAGGAAGCCAGCGGCTATTCACAGGTGCTGTTCTCCGGCGCGGTCGCGATCTGGCTCGTCAACACGCTGGCCTCGGTGATCCGCGGCACCGGCGACATGCGCCTGCCCTCGATGACGCTGATTGGCGCGAGCGTGCTGCAGATTGCGCTCGGCGGCACGCTTGGGCTCGGCCTGTTCGGCGTCAAGCAATTCGGCATGCCGGGTGTCGCGGCCGGCCAGCTGATCGCGTTCAGTTGCGCGGCGATCTTCTTCCTCTGGTATCTATCGTCCGGCCGCAGCCGGCTGCAGCTCGATTTCCGCGCCTTCCATTTCGAGCGCGCGATGTTCCTGGACATTCTGAAAGTGGGCGCGGTCGCCTGCCTGTCGCCGCTCCAAACCGTGCTCACGATCTTGATCTTCACAAGAATACTCGCGACCTTCGGCACTGAAATGCTGGCCGGCTACGGCATCGGCTCGCGGCTCGAATTCCTGCTGATCCCGATCACCTTCGCCTTCGGCATCGCCTCGGTGCCGATGGTCGGCATGGCGATGGGCGCGGGACAGGTGAAGCGCGCGCGGCGTGTGGCCTGGACTGCGGCGGCGGCCTCCGCGCTGACCGTCGGCCTGATCGGGCTCGTCATCGCACTCGATCCGGCGCTGTGGGTGTCGCTGTTCACTGGGGATCCCGGCGTCACCGCCGCCGCACACAGCTATTTCCACTGGGCCGGTCCGGCCTTCGCGTTCTTCGGCATGGGCGTGTCGCTGTATTTCTCCTCGCAAGGCGCGGCGCGCGTCGGGGGTCCCGTGCTGGCCTCCACCGCGCGGCTTCTGATCGTCGCGATCGGCGGGATCGGTCTGATGACGGCGCAAGCGCCGGCCTGGACGCTGTTCGCGCTGGTCGGCGGTGCCATGGTCGTGTTCGGCCTGTCGACTGCGGCCTCGGTCGCCTTCGCGCGCTGGGGCAAATGAGCGCAGGTATGTAAACGCACATCGATAAACGCAGGAATGTGATTCCGGCCGGCGTTGCACTATCTCGCCGGGCTGCTATGGAGGCGCTCCATTTTCGGGGCCCTTTCCATGACTTCCAGATTCGCCGCTCTCATCCTCCTCCTCGCCGCGCTGCTTGGGACGTCTGCCGCTCATGCGCAGAACGTCGACGGGACGTGGCTGACCCAGGCGGGCGATGCGCGCGTCAAGATCACCAAATGCGGCGGCGGCATCTGCGGCCACATCGTCTGGCTGCGCGAGCCCTACGACACGGCGACCGGCCAGCCTGCTACCGACAGCAAGAATCCCAATCCTGCGCTCGCCAAGCGGTCCATGATCGGCCTGCCGCTGTTCAGCGGCATGGAGCCCGCGGGGCCGAACAAATGGTCCGGCCAGATCTACAACGCCGACGACGGCAGCACCTATGCCAGCAGCATCAGCGTCACGGGCGCGGATTCGCTGCGGGTCGAAGGCTGCGTCGGCGCGCTCTGCGGCGGCGAGACCTGGACGCGCGCGGGACGGTGAGGTCGACGAACTCTCGTGCCCCGGCTCTGCGCAGCACCGCTACGCATTGCAGCGCGTCCGGGACACAAGAATACTTCACGCCATCATCGCCTTCAGCGCCGTTGCCGCCGAGGCGTAGCCGCCTCGTGCGCCATCGATGAAGTGCACGTGATCGCTGCGCAACGCCGACGGCGTGAAGCAGGTCATCATGGCGGCGTCCTGCGGATGGAGGCCGTAGCGCACGACGCCTTCGCGTGCGGCCGCCGCCAGGCGATCGCTCAGCGCGCGTTCGAGCTCCGGCGTACAGTCGAGGATCATGCGCAGACCGTCGTCATATTTCCTGAAGTCGGAATTCTCGACGACCTGACGCCTGTAGAGGTTGGGCACGAAGCCGCCGACCTTGAGGTCGAAGCGCATGACCAGATAGACGAACAGCGTGTAGGCCAGCACGGTGGCGCGGCGCGCGATCAGCGGGCCGCCGCGCCTGGTCCGGGCCTCGTAGTCCAGCCCCTGCGGCGGCCATTTCAGCGGCGGCCCCTGCGGAGGCACCGGGCGCGCACCATCCGGGCTGCGCTCGACGAGGTGGATGATGTCCTCGATCACCTTGCGAAACAGATGCGGATCGGCGTCCCGTGCCGGCATCACCAGCACCGAAAGGATCAGCCCACGCGAGGCCGGCATCACCTCGAAGCGGCAGGACAGGCCCGAGAGATCGGGCTGCGTGCCCGCCGGGGCTTCCGGCACGGCAAACTCGCCACGCTTCATCGCAGCGTCGGCGAAGGCGAGCCCGCCGCCGGAGAACATCGCATAGGACAAATTGGCCGACGGACCGAAGCGCGCGACACGCACATCGAGGCCATGCGCGCGAATGGCGCTCACCGGCACCAGCGCAACGCGCATGGTCAGATCGAGGTCTTCCCGCACCCAGGTGGCGGTCGCGGCCAGCGCCTCGCGCGCGGCAGTCAGGTCGGACGGCGCGACGGCAAAACTTGCGCCGTCGCCGCCGAACACGAAGGGGAATTCGCGTCCCTCCAACGCGTTCGTCACTGCCGCGATCACGGCGGCGCCGGCCATGTTGACCGCCTTGTAGCGCTGCGCCGCGATCGCCTTGGTGGAATCGACGATATCGGCAACGCCGATGCTCCAGTCATCCGGGAGCGGCGCGTAAAGCGCGGGGTCCATCAGGCTGGTGAAGCCGCGAAAGACGGGAATGCCGTCATAGAAGGATTCGCCTGAGGTCATCGGGGATGCCGGATGGTTGGAATGCGCAACAAATACGTGGCAGGATCGATCCGGGTTCGCCGGTCGGCGGCCCCTTTCGATCATTGGCCGAAACAGGCCAAGACAACAAGATGCCGCAACAAGATGCGGCGGCAACAAGATGGGGCCGCGCTGCGATGCCGCAGCAGGTCATTGATCGGCATCAAACGACCGGCCGGCGAGTGCGGCTATCGTCGTCCAGCTCCACGGGTTTCATGGGATGATCGAGGTGTCCGACTTCGGCAGCAAGGACTCTACCTCCCCGGTCCGCCGGCGCACGGGCATCGACCCGATCAGCGCGGTGAAGATGCCCGAAAGATTGACGGAAGCCGTCGATGCCTGGGCTGAAGCCCATCGCCTGACCCGTTCGGATGCCATCTGCAAGCTGATCGAGCTGGGCCTGAAGATCGCGCCCCCGGTGCTCCCGTCGGAACACCCGGTCGCCTCGGAGGCCACCAGGAGCGAGGAGATCGCCATCCACGAGATCGAGACGCTGCTCGATCCGGCCCTGCCGGCCGACGAACGTGAGCGACGCATCCGCCGCCTCACCGAAGGGCCGCCGGAATTTTCCCACGAACGGATCGACCTGCCGAAGGATTCCCCGAAGCACGGGACGTGAGCAGCTAATGCAGCTTCTCGTCCTGGCGCTTGCGCAAGGCATCGAGGGACGCGTCATGGCAGCCGACCAGGCGCACGAATTGCTGCGGGTACATTTCATAGCCGTGACTGCCGGAATTCTGGTGCGTCATCGGCGGGCAGCGGACGTCGTCCAGCCTGGCGCGGGATTGCTCCGTCGGGCCCTGATGTGAAGCGGTCATGTTTGGCATGGCCATGGACTGCTCCCTGTCGATTAGGGCAGATCGATTGACGTAACCCAATCGATTGCGGGGCATCTTACGACCAAATCCGGCTGAATGTCATTGTGCCGGATCAACGCAATCATGACGGCCGGGTTCCGGCTATGCCGTATTCCCGGCATCGACGGTGAACACGGATCCGGTGACGTTGCGGCCGCCTTCGCCGAGCAGATATTCCACCATGCGTGCGACGTCGTCCGTCTCCGGCAGGCGGCGCAGCGCGCTGCGGCCGGCGATGCGCTTGCGCCCTTCTTCGGACAGATTATGCGTGAGCTCCGTGTCGATGAAGCCCGGTGCAATCGCGTTCACGGTGATGCCGACCTTGCCCACCTCGCGCGCCAGCGAGCGGGTGAAGCCGGTGGCAGCCGCCTTGGTCGCGCCGTAGACGGACAGGCCGTTATAGCCGGTCGTCGCAATGATCGAGGAGATGTTGATGATGCGGCCCGCGCCGTCCGCCATCATCTGCCGCGCCACATATTTGGTGAGGATGATCGGCGACAGCACGTTGAGCTGCACCAGCGCCTGGATCTCGGAGTTATGCATGGTGGCGAGCAGGCCTTCGGTGCCGAGACCGGCATTGTTGACGAGGCCGTAGACCGGACCGAATTCGTCGCGCACCAGCTTTGCGAAGGCCGGAATGGCATCGATCACGGCAAGGTCGCAGGCGCGGAAATGCAGTCGCCCATCCGACTCCACGATCGCAGCCTTGAGCTCGTCGCTCTCGCGCCGCGCCGCCGCGATCACGTTATAGCCGGTGCCGGCCAGGCGCTTGCTGATCGCGAGGCCGATGCCGCGGCTGCCGCCGGTGACGAGGACATTATGCATCGGTGCGCGCCAATTTTCCGGCCGGGGTGACGTCGAGCGCCTCGACGAAGCGGATCACCGCCGGCACCTTGTGGGACGCGAGCTGTGCCCGGCATCGCTCCAGGATCTGGTCGCGGATCTCCTTCGCGCGCGTGGGATCGGTGCCCTCGGTCAGGATCACGTCGGCGACCACGATGCCGCCGGTGATGGGGCTCTTCCGCGACTTAGCCCGCGACATCCGCACGTCGGGATGGCGGTTGATGACCGCCTCGATCTCTTCAGGATGGACCTTCAGCCCGCCGATATTGATGATGCCGCCGCGGCGACCGACGAAATAATAGCGATCACCGCGCCGTTCGACGATGTCGCCGCTGTCGACGAACCCGTCGTCATCGGTGAGCGCCGCGGCGCTGCGGCCGACATAGGCATGTGCAGTGCGCGTCGAACGGATCCGCAGCGAGCCGTCCACCACCTTCATCTCGACGCCATTGCGATTGCCGAGATAGTCGGCCGGAAAGCCTTCCAGCCCGTCGTTCACGGCGAAGCCGACGCCGGCTTCGGTCGAGGCATAGGCATGACCGACGGAAGAATTGGGAAATGCCGCCTTCAGCCCGTCGAGCACCGCCTGGTCGGCGATTTCACCGGAGAGGCGGACATAGGCCGGGGCGAATTGCGCGGCCGAACCGCTCATCAGGAGCTTGCGCCAATGCGACGGCGTGCCGGAAATGTGCGAGACGCCGCGCGCCTTCAGCCGCGCGACGTGATCGCCGAGCGCCTCATGCGGATCGGACAACACCATCGAGCCGCCGGAGAGGATGGCGCGAAGGAAGATCTGCAGGCCGCCATAGCGCCGGATGTCGTAGAACGTCGCCCAGACCGGCGCAGGTCCGCGCGCGGGGCCCTCGGCAACGATCGCGCCGGTCAACGCTTCCAGCGTGTGGCCGACGATTTTCGGCACGCCCGAGGTACCCGAGGTGAGCATCAGCCATTCCGTGGCGCGCTCGGTCCTGGCCGGCGCGGTGACTGTTGGCGGCAATTGCGCGGTGACGACGAGCGACACGCCCGAATCGGCCCAGTGATCGGGCTCGTCGGTGACGACGGCATCGATCCCGGCATCCGCGATCAGCGCGTCGAGATGCGCCGGGTTGAGATCGGGCGGACACAGCAGCATGCGACGCGCGATGCCGTCGAGCTCGATCATGGCGAGGCCCGACCGGAGCTGGTCGGACAATTTGAGCAGCACGGCGCGACCCGACAATTCGCGCAAGCGGCCGCCGAGGACCGTCTGCGACAGGATGTCGGTCAGCGATACGACATCATGCGCATCGGAGATCGTGCGTCCCTTCAGCTCCGCGCCGAGATGGTCGCGGAGGGCGAAAATCTCACGCGGGGACATTTTCGTAGGCCCGCACGAAATCGCCCACCGTGGCGGGGAACGCTGCGTCCTCGGAAATGGTGAAGGGATCGACGCCGGTGTCGTCCTCGAGGCGCGCGACGAGAATGGCGAAGGCGAGTGAATCGAAACCCGTCTCGTGCAGCGACAGATCGTCCGACAGCTCCGGAAGCGCGACCTTCTGCTCCCTGGCGATCTGCCGGATCGCCTCAATGACCTTAGACCTTACCGACATGGCTGGCTCGCTTTGTTATCGTTGGCGTTGCGGCGGCTCTTGCTGGCCGCCTCCCCATGGCGGCTTGTTTACCCGAGAGAAGTAAATGGCTTCTTGGACAATTCAGATAAAATTGGACCTATCTGTCGATTTTGGCGGGGCTACAGCCTGATCGAGCCATCCAGGATGGCGGCATAAGCCTCGGCATCCAGCGGGACGTACGCACCGGATTTCGGCTCCGACATGAACAGCGGATCGGAGATGGCGGAAGGATCGAATCCTTCCCGCGACAGATCGCCCTTCTTCTGCTTGAACGTTTCGGTCGCATCGATCTCGCCGGAGATGCGGATGAACACGGGCCGCGCATAGGCCGGCAGGCGCTGCGCGAGATGCGCAGGCAGTGCCGTCATGTCAAAGCCCTCGTTGACGACGATCGCACTCATGCCGGCGCGGCCGTCGGCACCGGGGATGCTGACGCCGTAGGTGGTGGCGTCGACCACGCCGGTGAAATCGCGCATCACCTCGTTCACCTCCGAGGTCGCGACGTTCTCGCCCTTCCAGCGGAACGTATCCCCGATGCGATCGACGAAATGAAAGAAGCCCTTGTCGTCGATCCGCATCAGGTCGCCGGTGCGAAACCAGGCGTCGCCCTTGGCAAAGACATCGCGCAGGACCTTCTTCTCGGTCTCGCCGGCGTCGGTGTAGCCCTCGAAGCGGCCGCCGCCCTCGTCGGCGGTGCCGATGCGGCCGATCGCCTCGCCCGCCTCGCCGCGGGCACAGGCGATGCAGAAGCCCTCGTCGTTGCGCAGCGGCGAACCGCTGTCGGGGGCGAGCCTGACGAGATTGGCGGGGAAGCGGTGCGCGAGCAGCGGCGGGATGCGGCCGATCGCGCCCGGCTGGCCCTCGACGTTGAACAGCGAGAAATTGCCTTCCGTCGCCGCATAGAATTCGAGGATGCGGGGAATGGCGAAACGATCCTGAAAATCTTCCCAGATGTCGCCGCGCAGGCCGTTGCCGCAGACGAGGCGCAAGCGATGGCGGTTCTCGTATTCCGACGGCGGCGCCTTGAGCAGGTAACGGCAGAGCTCGCCGATATATTGCAACAGCGTGCAGTCGTGGCGGACGATGTCGGGCCAGAAATGCGAGGCGGAAAACTTCTCGGCGATCACCACCGAGCCGCCGGCGGCGAGCATGCTGCACGGCGCAACGATGCCACCGACGGAGTGAAACAGCGGCAGGCAATCATAGAGCCGGTCCTGCGGCGTGGCGCCGGTGAGTCCGGCGAACCATAAACCCCAATTGAGAATGCGTCGGTGGCTGATGCTGGCGGCCTTCGGCAGGCCCGTCGTGCCCGAGGTGTAGATCAGCAGCGCACGGTCGTTGATGGTGACCTCGCCGCGCTCCTCCTGCGACAGGGGAGCATCGTCCAGCACCGCAAGTGCGACATCGATGGCGCGATCGCCGCGGGCATCGCCGTGGGTCCACACCTTGGCCTCTGTCTTCAGGTGCGGTGCGGCGCCATCCAACATCTCCGTCAGCTCATGCGCCACGATGATATGAGCGGGCCTGGCGACGTCGATGCAGTGCGCGAGCGACGGCCCGACCAGCTTGGTGTTGAGGAGCGCGACCACACCGCCGACCCGGCTGATGCCGAGCCACGCCGCGACATAGTCGATGCCGTTCGGCATGATCAAGGCGACGGTATCACCCTTGGCGACGCCGACCGAGCGCGCCCAGCGCGCGTAGCGATTGATGCGCCTCGACAGGCCCGCGTAGTCGAGACTTGCCTCGTCCGTGACCAGCGCGACGCGGTCGGGCTGCCGCTGCGCCCAATCGTCGACCACGTCGGCGAACAGACGTCCCGGCAGCGTCTCGATCCGCGCGGTGAGCTCGATGGCCTTCAGCCAGATCTTTGAAGCCGAAGGCGGGCGCGCGACTTTTTGCCGTTCGATGACACCGGTCGTCATGCCGCTCATTCTTTCGGAATGTGTCTGCAACTTCCTGCAGCTTAGCTCCCGCCTCCTGCGCAGGTGTTAAGAGACAAGGTAAAAGCCGGTTAGTAGCCGATTAACTCTAGTGATCCTTTACCAAGCCGGCGGGTTCGGCGTGCGAGCGAACGGCCTTTGCAATACTCATCACGCGCGAGATCTTCCCTCTCCCCTTGCGGGAGAGGGTGGCTCGCCGCGGAGCGGCGAGACGGGTGAGGGGTCTCTATCCGCGAGCTCACATGCAGAAAGAGACCTCTCATCCGGCGCTTCGCGCCACCTTCTCCCGCAAGGGGAGAAGGAAGCAGGGCGCGTGACTTCCGATTCTTCTTGAGACACAACTCATGATCACCAGACGACATCTCCTTCGGACCGCCATATGCACCGCGGCCGTGTTCGCTGCACCGCGCGCCTTCGCCCTCGGCAATCCCTCCTATCCCTCGCGCAGCGTGAAATGGGTGGTGCCTTATGCGCCGGGTGGCGCGACCGACCTGCTGTCGCGGCTGCTCTGCCAGCGGCTGTCCGACCGGCTCGGCCAGACCTTCGTCGTCGAGAACAAGCCCGGTGCCGGCAGCAATATCGGGACGCAGGCGGTCATCTCCTCGGCACCCGACGGCTATACGCTGCTGCTGACCTCGACCGCGAACGCGATCAACGCTTCGTTCGATCCGGCGCTGCCTTATGATTTCGCCAAGGGCATCGCGCCGGTCGCCGGCGTCGCGCGGATTCCGCTGGTGCTGGTCGTTAACAACGACCTGCCTGTGAAGACCGTCGCCGACTTCATCGCCTACGCCAAGGCCAATCCCGGCAAGATATCGATCGCTTCCTCCGGCATCGGCACCTCGCTGCATCTGTCCGGCGAATTGTTCAAGTCGCTGGCCGGCGTGCAGTTCACCCATGTGCCCTATCGCGGCTCGGCGCCGGGCCTGACCGACGTGATGAGCGGCCATATCCACGGCATGTTCGACAACGTCACCTCGTCGTTCGAGCTGGTGCGAGCGGGAAAGCTGCGCGCGCTCGGCGTCACCACGCGCGAGCGCTCGGAGATTTTGCCGGACGTGCCGCCGATCGCGGACACGCTGCCCGGCTACGAGACGTCATCGTTCTACGGCGTCGGCGCCCCGCACGACACGCCGCGCGAAATCATTGACCTGCTCAATCGCGAGATCGACGCTGCGCTGTCCGATTCCGGCATCAAGGCCCGCGTCGCCGAGCTCGGCGCAATCCCTCTGCACGGCAACGCCGGTGAGTTCGGCGGCCTGCTGACCGCCGAGACCGATCGCTGGCGCAAGGTGGTCGAGCTGTCGGGGATCAGGAAAGATTAGCGGCAACACCGCACGCGAAACACGGAAGCGCCGGTCCGTCCGGTGCTAACCGCGATGCACGTGACGCAAGCGCTGCGGCGGCGCCTGGACCGGATAATACGGATTGGGATCGCAGATCGCGGAACGGCCGGAGGCCGTGGCGCGACATTGCGGCAGAGAGGTGAAGGAGCAGTCGTACCACTCCCCGCCACCGCCGTTCGCACCGGAATAGACGTGCATGCAGACAGGATAACGCGGATCGAAGGTCTGCGCCTGCGACGGCGCGCTCGCGAGCAATCCGGCCACAAGGATCAGGCCGGACGAGAGGCGGAGGGACAGTATTCCGGTACGCCGCATCGGAAGTCTAATGCACCTTCTTGTGACGCTTGCGCGGGGGCGGCGGCGGCTCGTCGAAGGCGTAATAGGGGTTGACGTCACAGCTGGCCGAGCGGCCCGAGGCGGTCGCGCGGCACTGCGGCAGCGAGGTGAAGGAGCAATCGAAATAGTCGCCGCCGCCGCCACCGAAGCCGCCGGGCATATAGACGTGCATGCACACCGGGTAGCGCGGATCATAGGTCTGGGCGCTGGCACCGCTCGCAACGAACAGCGTGGCAATCGCGGTGAGGGTCAAAATCGGCAAGCGCATGGACGTAATCCTCGAATCGACGGCGTCGTCGGGTCTGATGCCGACGGCCTGCTATGGCATAACATCAGGCCGGAGGCGACTGTTCCAAGGGACAGATGACGGCAAGGTGAGAGCAGCAGGCAGCGGCGCTAGGCGCCGAGCCCTTGCAGCACCAGCCGGTTCAGCCGCGCCGCAAACGCCGCCGGGTCTTCCGGCAGCTCGCCGTCCAGGATCTGCGCCTGCTCGAGCAGGAGCAGGCTGAGGTCGTCGACCGTGTTCGAGCCGGCCTGCGCCCTGGTGACCGCCGTGACCAGCGGATGGCGCAGATTGATCTCGAGGATCGGCTTGGTGCGCATGCCGCGGTTCTGCTGCGACAGGATGCGCTCGAGCTCGCGGCTCGGGCCCTGGCTGTCGGCAACGAGGCAGGAGGCCGAGCTGGTCAGGCGCGTCGAGGCCTTGACGTCGCTGACGCGCTCGCCGAGCGCAGCCTTGATCACGGCGATGGTGGCCGCTTCGTCGGCCGCGGGCTCGTCCTTCTTGGCCTCGTCCTTGTCGTCGACGCGCGGGATCAGGTCGAGATTGAGATCGCCCTGGCTCAGCGACTTCAGCGGCTTGCCTTCGAACTCCGAGGGCATCGAGGTCCAGAAGGCGTCGACCGGATCGGACAGCAGCAGCACCTCGATGCCGCGCGCAGTCGCGGCTTCCAGCCGCGGATTGGATTTCAGCCGCTCGATGCTGTCGCCGACGAGGTAGTAGATCTCGGTCTGGTTCGGCTTGAAGTCGGCGATGACCTGCTTCAGCGACCGCTTCTCGCCCGACGTCGTGGTGAAACGCGACAGCGCCAGCAGCTTTTCGCGCCGCTCGAAATCCTCGTAAATGCCTTCCTTGAGCACCGCACCGAAGGCATCCCAGATCTTGGCGAAATTCTCCGGATCCTTCTCCGCGAGGCTTTCGAGCTCCGACACGACCCGGGTCGCCACGGCCTTGCGGATCTGCGCCAGCTGCGGATTGTTCTGCAGCATCTCGCGCGAAATGTTGAGCGGGAGATCCTCGCTGTCGACGACGCCGCGGATGAAGCGAAGATACCCCGGCAACAGATCGGCATCGTCGGTGATGAAGACACGGCGGACGTAGAGCTTCACCCGGCCCTTGCGGTTCGGCTCGAACAGGTCGAACGGCTTGGTCGAGGGCGCGAACAGCAGCACGGCGTAGGAATAGCGGCCCTCGGCGCGATAATGCAGCGTCATCGCGGGATCGTCGAAGGCGGAGGCGATCTGCTGATAGGCCTTCTTGTAGTCGTCTGCCGTCAGCTCGGATTTCGAGCGCTGCCACAGCGCGCTCGCCGAATTGATCTGGCGCGGCTCGCCCTCTTCCGGCACCAGCTCGATGGGAAACAGGATGTTGTCGGAATAGGCCCCGACGATGCGCTCGATCTCGAAAGCCTCGAGATATTTCTTGGCATCGTCCTTCAGGTGCAGGACGATCTCGGTACCACGCGCGAGGCGCGCGGCTTCCTCGTCGCTGGCACGGGCGATCTCGAAGCCGGAGCCGCCCTGCGACGTCCAGGTCCAGACGTCGCTCTCGCCGGCGCGGCGGCTGAT
The DNA here is from genome assembly GCF_006658625.1 of Bradyrhizobium sp. UNPF46. Lineage (NCBI taxonomy): Bacteria > Pseudomonadati > Pseudomonadota > Alphaproteobacteria > Hyphomicrobiales > Nitrobacteraceae > Bradyrhizobium > Bradyrhizobium sp. UNPF46. Next base: position 59,210 of record NZ_LFJB01000059.1, on the reverse strand, counting down.
CACGACGATCTTCTCGGCGACCATGAAGGCGGAATAGAAGCCGACGCCGAACTGGCCGATCAGGCCGAGGCCATCTTTGGCCTCCTTCAGCTTCGACACGAACGCCTTGGTGCCGGAGCGGGCGATGGTGCCGAGATGGTCGATCAGCTCCTGCCGCTCCATGCCGATGCCGTTGTCGGCGATCGTGAGCGTCGTGGCCGTCTTGTTCGGGATGATGCGGATCTTGAGCGCGTCGCCCTCGCCGAGCAGCGAAGGGGTGGCGATCGCCTCGTAGCGCAGCTTGTCGCAGGCGTCAGAGGCGTTGGAGACGAGCTCGCGCAGGAAGATATCGGTCTCCGAATAGACGGAGTGCACCATCAGGTGCAAAAGCTCGGAAACCTCGGCCTGGAAGGGCTGCGTATGCACAGCCGTGTCTGACGTCGTCATGCGTTTACCCGGTCAAAACGAAGGGGAAGAAACCCGGGATATAACGCGAGCGGACGAAGGATCAAGTGGACGTGAACAGTAGTCCTTCGGCGGAAGGAGGCCTGGCCCGGCGGGGCCCGCAGATCAGGTCACGCAACGGCCGGGTTGGAGCAGCTTTGCGACCTCGGTCAGCGAGCTCACCATCGGCTCACAGGCGATCGTCGGTCTGGTGCGCACCTTGTTCTGGTTCTGGAGCAGCACCGGCGGCTTGGCGTTGCCGGTCTCGATCACCGCGGGGACCCGCAGCAGCACCGAGGTGTCGGCGAGGTCGTTCAGCCGCATCGAGACGGTGCGAGTGGGAACCGCGGCCTGCTTGAGCTCGGCAAGGCGGTCAGCCTTGCCGGCACGATTGACGTCACGATTGACGTTATGGCTTGGCGCGTAGTTCAAGCTGTGACTGGGCACATCGGCGACCGCCTGCCAGCGGTCGGCCAGATCGTGGCCGGAGGCCAATTGCACCGCACCGAGCGTTGCCGCAATCGCGGCGGCGCCTAAAAATGCCTTGTGAATCTGTGACATGGCTATCGGTCCCTCGCCCCATGGCGATCGCGGGAACAACGCGGGCGGAGGACCGGGGGTTCTCGGCCGTTACGATCACTTAACCGTGTGTGGCAAAGGCGGCAGCCCCCAAAAATATTTCTCAGGCCGCGGAACGACTCGCGCAGACAGGAGTCGTCTCAACAGCCGGCTATTCCCCCCTGCCCCATAAGCCGGCGACGTAGGGCGCGACTGTGGTGATGCCAGTCGCGCCTTACTTTTGTCTGGGCCTCACTTCTTCCCCGCCAGCCAGTCCCGCCCCTCGCCATAGAGCTTCTCGACCTCGGGCCCGATCAGGCCCGGCATATCGCGCTTGACCTTGTAGCCGATCAGCTCCTGCATGTAGGCGAGATGACGATAGCCCTCGGGCAGCGCGGCGAGCGCTTTCTGGTCGAGCTTAAGCTCTGCTGCGGGATCGACCGGGTCGATCCGGTCTTTCTCGTAGATCGGCTGGCGGCGGACGATGCCCCATTTTCCGATTCCTGATTGGTCCTGCCGCTTCTCCAGGAAGTCGTAGAAGCGTCCGGTGCAGACGACGTCGCAGAGCACGTCGTGCACCTGCGCGCGCTGCGAGATCGTCATCTTGGTCTGGGCGATGGCCCGCTCGCCGGCAAGGTCGATGCTGGTGCCGCCGAGGAAATGCAGGATGCGTACACCTTTGGCAAATCCCTCCTGGCTGACGCGCATGAAATCCCGCGCCGGCCCCTGAAACCAGGTCGCGGACATCCAGCCTTCCTCGTGCCAGACCGTGGCAAAGCGCTCCCAGTCACCGGCATCGCGCCAGACCGCCCAGTTCTCGACGAGGTCGCGGATGGCAAGGCGGTCGAGCAGTTGCTGGTCCATGGTGCGTTTCTCCCGGAGGCGTGGGGCTGCGATGAATGTCATCGGCCCGAAATATCAACGGGGCAATGAGGTTGGCGTCAAGCGGGGGATGATGCTGCACGGCCCCGCGAATTGCCCACATCGAAGCAACCGCGACGCGAGCACCGAGCCTTGCAATCAACCAGACCGGGACTAGTATGCGCGTTGATGCAGATGAAACTTCTCTTGTTGGCCGCGCTTCTCGCATTGTTGGCTGCTTTCCCTTGCCACGCGCAGACAGATGCGCAGAGCGAAAGTGCCCAAGCTTGGAAGGCGAAACTGTCAGCACACATCGCCAAGAGCAGGCTGTTCCCGGCCCAGGCACTGGCGCAAACCGGTGAGGCCAGGGTTGGCTTCGTCATCGATCGGTACGGCAAATTGGTCTCGCGGGCACTGGCTGCGAGCACTGGCTCGCGACTGCTCGACGATGCCGCGCTGGACATCGTCGCCCGCGCCCAGCCCTTTCCACAGCCGCCTTCGGAGCTGAAGGAAGAGACATTCTCTTTCGTGGTCCCGATTGTCTTCAGCGGCCGACAATTTCGGGTGCCGACCGACGGGCTGGTGCTGAGCATGCCGGCTTCCGGCTCCACGGCGTCCGACGCGATGGCCGCCTGGCGCAAGGTGGTCTCCGAGCACGTCTGGCGCAACAGGGTATTTCCCTCAAATGCGATAGGTCAAAGGGCCGATGCCGGCGTCACATTCGTGGTCGACCGTTCGGGCAAGTTGATTTCAAACGCCCTGGTGGAAAGCACGGGCTTCGCGCCGCTGGACGCGGCGGCGCTAGCCATGGTCGAGCGGTCCGCGCCCTTCCCGAAGCCACCCGCTGAGGCGAAGGACGATCTACAGAGGGTAACCATCCTCATGGCTTTCGACGGAATTCTGCCCAAGCCAGCTCCGCCGTCACCGGAACGAGAAAAATTTCTCCAATCCTGGGTCGAGGAGCAGGCCAAGCTCAGTCCAAAGTCCCCGGGGCCAGATGATGCCAAACTGAACTCCATGATGCGTAGCATCTGCCGCGGCTGCTGAGGCGGAGCATCGCTCGGCAACAAAAAGCGGCGCGCCTTACGACGCGCCGTCTTGCTTTCCGATGAAGGCTTCCTTAAGCCGCCGGCGCCTTCGGCGTGCGGTTGCGCGAGTTGCGCTGGAAGAACAGGGCCTGGCTCGCCACCGCCGACACCATCGCCGGCTGGAACGGCTTTGAGATCAGGAAAGCCGGCTCCGGACGCTCGCCGGTCAGGAAGCGCTCCGGGTAGGCGGTGATGAACACCACCGGCACCTCGAAGGTGCGCAGCAGCTCGTTGACGGCGTCCAGACCCGACGAGCCGTCGGCGAGCTGGATGTCGGCGAGGATCAGGCCGGGCCGCTTGTTCTTGGCCAGTGCCACCGCATCAGCGTGGGTGCGCGCGACGCCGACGACATTGTGGCCGAGATTCTTCACCAGGCTCTCGAGGTCCATGGCGATGAAGGTCTCGTCCTCGATGATCAGCACGTCGGTGGCGATCTCGGCCGCCATCTCGCGCCCGGCGGCATCCGCCAGCCGCCGCGTCTCGGCGACGTCGGTGCCGAGGATGTAGCCGACTTCCTCTTCCGAGAACCCTTCCAGCGACAGCAGCAGGAAGGCCTGCCGCGGCAGCGGCGTGATGTTCGACAGCCGCCGCTCGGGCGGCATCGGCAGGGTCGCCACCTCCGAATCGTCGTTGACCGAGACCGAATTCCAGATCTGGGTGAACAGCCGGAACAGGCCGGCGCGCGGCCCATGGCTCTCATCGAGCACCGACGGATCTCCCAGCATGGCTTCCAACATGGCTGCGACATAGGCGTCGCCGGAGGCCTGGCTGCCCGTCAGGGCGCGCGCATACCGGCGCAACAACGGCAAGTGTTCAGCAACGAGCTGCGAACGGGACATCCCCACTCCATTCATCTTCGGGCCGACCTCAAGGTCCAGGGCGTTACGCGGGGGGCCCGGGTTCCCCTGCTGGGGTTGATTACGCCTGAGCCTAAGAAAAGTTCCCCCCGCCCGGGAACTTTTTGTCGAACCTGGAATTGTGCCTATCCAGGGAACGGCTCCCGGTTGAGAAAACTTCTCGAATTTACAGTCACTTAACTCGGGGAAACGTGGAACAGGTCATGAAAGATCTCAAGTCTCAAGCCAGCAGAAGCACGACCCCCGGCAAGGGAGGGCTCACTCCGGAGATTCAATCCCGGATCGGCCATCAGTTGCGCGCCATGTACGACGATGTCGTACGACAGGGGGTTCCAGATCGGTTCGCCGAACTGATCAAGAAGCTTGATGCGCCGGGGGCAGCCCCCCAACTGGGCGATGAGGGCGGATCCAACGACAACAACAATGGGAGGGATTAATGCCTCTCACGGACTCCCTGCGTGACGACATCCTGGCGGCCGTGCCGAGCTTGCGCGCGTTCGCCATTTCGCTCAGCGGCAATGCGGACCGCGCCGACGATTTGGTGCAGGAAACACTGCTCCGCGCACTCGCCAACATCGACTCGTTCCAGCCCGGCTCCAATCTTCCGGCGTGGCTGTTCACGATCCTGCGCAATCTGTTTCGCTCCGACTATCGCAAGCGGAGGCGCGAGGTCGAGGACGCCGAGGGCAATTACGCCAAGACGCTGAAGACACAGCCGTCGCAGAACGCGCATCTCGAGTTCGAGGAATTCCGCACGGCGCTCGAAAAGCTTCCGCAGGATCAGCGTGAAGCACTGATCCTGGTCGGCGCCTCCGGCTTCTCCTACGAGGACGCCGCCTCGATCTGCGGCTGCGCCGTCGGCACGATCAAGAGCCGCGTCAACCGCGCGCGCTCGAAGCTTGCCGCGCTGCTCTATGTCGATGGCGCCGAGGATTTCGGCCCGGACGAGACCGTTCGGGCCGTGATCGGCGGCAGCGGCGGCTGACAGCCGGCGTCAAGCGAATTGAGGCAAGGATGAAGGCGGCCGTTTCCACGGCCGTCTTCGCCTGCCTCAAGACGGACTGCGTCCTCGATCACTCGTCCACGAAGGTCACGGTGTCAGCCACGCTCGCACGCGAGGTGCGGTAGCTGTTGACCGTGTGGGCGTGGTCGGCATAGCCGAACGAGATGCCGCAGACGACGCGGCGATCCTCGGGCAGGTTGAAGTGGCGGCGGATCAGCCCGGAGTGGCGCGCGAGCGCGGCCTGCGGGATCGTGCCGAGCCCGAGCGCCTGCGCCGCCAGCATGAAATTGCCGACATAGGCGCCGCAATCGATCGCACCGTAGATGCCGAGCGGCTCGTTGGTGTGGATGATGGCGACATGCGGCGCGCCAAAGAAATTGTAGTTCTCCAGCGCCTGCTTGGCGTACGCCATCTTGTCACCGCGGGCGATGCCGAGCGTGTTGTAGAGCTGAAATCCGCTTTCGCGGCGGCGTTCGAGATAGACGCCGACATATTCGCGCGGCGGGGTGAAATCGTAATCGTCACCGAGGCCGCCTGATGCTTCCTTGTAGATCGCCTTGCGGAAGCGCTCCTTGGCTTCGCCGCTGGCGATGACGACCTGCCAGGGCTGGCTGTTGCACCAGGACGCGGTGCGCTGCGCCGTGGTCAGCACGTGCTCGATGGTCGCGCGGTCGACCTGCTTCGGCAGGAAGGCGCGGACGGAATAGCGCTCGTTGAGCAGCTCTTCGAGCACACCGATGCGATCGTTTTGATTCACTTTTGCGTCCATTGCTTAGCTCGCTTTCGTGCCCCGGACGCGACGCAGCACGAAGTGATGCGGCGCAGAGCCGGGGCCCATGGCTCCTGGGTCCCGGCTCGCGCTCCGCGCGTCCGGGACACAAGAGTCTTTCATCTGCCCTTGGTCGGGATCTTGTTATACGGCACGTCCTTGTCGACGCGGATGTCGCCGGGCAGGCCGAGCACGCGCTCGGCGATGATGTTGCGCAGGATCTCGTCGGTGCCGCCGGCGATGCGCATTGAGGGCGAGGACAGCAGCATCTGCTGGAACTGACCCTGCACCGTCTCCTCGTCATTGCCGGTGAGCACACCGGCCGCACCCTGCAGGTCCATGGCGTAGGTCGCGATGTCCTGCAGCATCATGCCCGACACCAGCTTGCCGATCGAGTTCTCCGGTCCCGGCCGCTCGCCCTTCGACAGTGCCGAGATCGTGCGGTAGCTGGTGAATTTCAGCCCGTTCGACTTCGCCGCCCAGCTTGCCAGCTTCGAGCGCACCGCGGGATCGTCGATCGCGAGGCCCTCCTCCAGCATCAGATTGGAGCAGAACTCGAACATTTCAGGGACGCCGGTCGCAAGCCGCGCGCCGATCGACATGCGCTCGTTCATCAGCGTGGTCAGCGACACGCTCCAGCCCTCGCCGACGGCGCCCAGCCGCTGGCTGTCGGGGATCACGACGTCGGTGAAATAGACCTCGTTGAATTCCTGCATGCCGTTGGCCTGCCTGATCGGCCGCACCTCGACACCCGGGCTCTTCATGTCCAGGAAGAACATGGTGAGACCCTTGTGCTTGGGCACGTTCGGATCGGTGCGCGCGATCAGAAGGCCATAGTCGGAATAATGCGCGCCCGAGGTCCAGATCTTCTGGCCGTTGACGACCCAATTGTCGCCCTTCTTCTCGGCGCGGGTGCGCAGGCCCGCAACGTCGGAGCCGGCGGACGGCTCGGAGAACAGCTGGCACCAGATCTCCTCGCCCGAGGCGAGCTTGGGCAGATAGCGGCGCTTGGCCTCCTCGCTGCCGAACGCCATCACGGTCGGGCCGCACATGCCCTCGCCGATCTGGAACGGCTGCGTCAGCTTGCCGTAGACGCCCTCTTCCTGCTGCCAGATCACCTTCTCGATCGGCGTCGCGCCGCGGCCGCCATATTCCTTCGGCCAGTGCAGGCAGGCCCAGTTGCCCTCCGCCTTCTTCTTCTGCCAGGCCTTGCCGACCTCGACCATGTCGTGCTTGGCGAGCCGGATGCGCCCGAGCGAGGATTTCGAAAGCTCCTCCTCGAACTCCTTTGGCGCATTGGCGTCGATCCACTTGCGCGCGGTCTCGCGGAATGCGGCTTCCTGCGGGGTGTCGTCGAAATTCATGGCGGCCTCTTTCTTTCTGTCATTCCGGGGCGCCCGAAGGGCGAACCCGGAATCTAGAGGTTAGTGACTCATCTCGAGATTTCGGGTTCGATGCTTCGCATCGCCCCGGAATGACGGCTAATTTCTTCCCTTGGTCGGGATCTTGTTGAACGGCACGTCCTTGTCGACCCTGATGTCGCCGGGCAGGCCCAGCACCCTCTCGGCGATGATGTTGCGCATGATCTCGTCGGTGCCGCCTTCGACGCGCGTGCCGGGCGCGCGCAGCAGCATGGCCTGGAAACGGCCGGCCAGCTCACCATCCTCGCCGCTGACCACGCCACTCGCGCCCTGCAGGTCCAGCGCGTAAGTCGCGACGTCCTGGATCATCGAGCCCGCGACCAGCTTGCCGATCGAGTTCTCCGGGCCCGGCCGCTCGCCCTTCGACAGCGCCGAAATCGCGCGCATGCTGGTGTATTTCAGCCCGCTCGCCTTCACCGCCCAGGTCGCGAGCTTCGAGCGCACCGCGCGATCCTCGATCGCCGGGCCGTCGTCGAGCATCAGGCTGGAGCAATACTCGAACAATTCAGGGAAGCCGGTCGAGACGGCCGCACCGATCGCGCTGCGCTCGTTCATCAGCGTGGTCAGCGACACGTTCCAGCCGTCGCCGACCTCGCCGAGGCGCTGATGGTCGGGAATCCTGACATTGGTGAAATAGACCTCGTTGAAGTCCGAGGCGCCGCTCGCCTGCTTGATCGGCCGCACCTCGACGCCCGGGCTCTTCATGTCCAGGAAGAACATGGTGAGGCCCTTGTGCTTGGGCACGGTCGGATCGGTGCGCGTGAGCAGAATGCCGTAGTCGGAATAATGCGCGCCCGAAGTCCAGATCTTCTGACCGTTGATGACCCAGTCGTCGCCGTCCTTCTCGGCACGGGTGCGCAGACCCGCAACGTCCGAGCCGCCGGCCGGTTCGGAGAACAGCTGGCACCAGACCTTCTCGCCGGAAGCGAGCGGCGGCAGGTAGGTGCGCTTATGCTCCTCACGCGCGAACGCCATCATCGTCGGCCCGCACATGCCGTGGCCGATGATGAACATGCGGGACAGCTGGCCGAACGGACCTTCTTCCTGCGACCAGATCACGCGCTCGATCGGCGACGAGCCGCGACCGCCATATTCTTTCGGCCAGTGCAGGCAGGCCCAGCCGGCATCGGCCTTCTTCTTCTGCCAGGCCTTTGCCACCTCGAGGATATTGGCGTTCTTCAGCACCGTGCGCCCGAGCGAGGATTTGCGCAGCTCCTCCTCGTACTGCTTGGGCGCATTGGCGCTGATCCAGGCGCGCGCCAGGCTGCGGAATTCGGCTTCCTGCGGGGTGTCGTCGAAGTTCATGGTCTTTTCTCTCTGTCATTCCGGGGCGCGCACAGCGCGAACCCGGAATCTCGATGTTATTCACTCATCTCGGGATTCCGGGTTCGCCGCTGTGCGGCGCCCCGGAATGACGACATCATCACGCCGCGTTCTTTTTCCGCATGCGGTCGATCAGCTGGTCTTCCCAATAGGACAGACTACCGAGCCCGAGCGCCATCGCGTTGGCGCGGCGGTAGTACATGTGGCAGTCGAACTCCCAGGTGAAACCCATGCCGCCGTGAACCTGGATGTTGTTCTTGGCGCAGTGCTGGAACGCCTGCGTCGCGCTGATGCGCGCGGCAGCGGCCGCTTCCGGCAGCTCGGCCGCGTTGGTCGAGAGAGCCCAGGCACCGTAATAGCTGTTGGAGCGCGCCAGCGTTGCCGAGACGTACATGTCGGCGAGCATGTGCTTGACCGCCTGGAACGAGCCGATCTGGCGGCCGAAGGCGATGCGATCGAGCGCGTAGTCGCGGCCCATCTCCAGCGCACGGTCGGAGCCGCCAACTTGCTCGAAGGCGCACAGCACCGCGGCACGGTCGAGCACCTGAGTCAAGATGCTCCAGCCTTCACCGGCGGCGCCGAGCGGCTCGGCCTTGGCGTCCTTGAAGGCGATCTCCGCCTGCCCTCGGGTCGGATCGAGATTGGTGAGGCTCTTCACTTCGACACCTCCGGCCTTGAGGTCGACCAGGAACAGCGAGACGTCGCTGTCGCGTCCGCTCGATCCCGTGCGCGCGGCGACCACCGCGAAGTCGGCGATGGCGCCGTCGGCAACCGGCTTCTTGATGCCGTTGAGCACGCCGTTCGCAGCGGTCAGCTTGACGTTCTTCGGCGCCGGATTGCCCTTGCCCTCGAACAGCGCCAGCGTGCCGATCGCTTCACCGGAAGCAATCGCCGGCAGCCACTTCTTCTTCTGCGCATCGTTGCCCGCGATCAGCAGGGCCTCGGCGGCAAGGTAGACGGTCGAGGAGAACGGCACCGGCGCATTGGCGCGGCCCATCTCCTCGGCAATCACACAGAGCTCGAGATGGCCGGCGCCGGCGCCGCCGAACTCCTCGGGGATCGCAACGCCGAGGAAGCCCATCTCGGCGAGGCCCTTCCAGAGCTCCTTGTCGTAAGGCGCCTTGCCGTCGAGCACGGCGCGCACAGCCTTGGGCGAGCATTTCTCAGCGAGGAACTTGCGCGCCTGATCGCGGAGCTGCTTCTGGTCGTCGGAGAAGTCGAAGTTCATGGCGGGCTACCTCTTATCTTATTGTCATTGAGACCGTCATTCCGGGGCGCCGCGTAGCGGCGAGCCCGGAATCCATTTCTCCAGGCGTATGCGGCCCGATGGATTCCGGGCTCGCGCTGCGCGCGCCCCGGAATGACGAATGGAGAGAGAAAGGCTTCATCGCAGCACGATCACATCCTGATCCGGCTTGTCCGCATAGAGCCGCTCCACCAACGCCGCGCGGCGTTCGAGGCCCGCGCGCTGGTTGATGTAGCCCTTGTCAGTCAGTTCGTTGCCATCGATCGAGGGCGGCTCGACCATCAGCATCGCGCGGGCGATGATGCGGCTGCTGGCCCCCTCGCATTCCCTGTTGTGCGCCTCCAGCCCGCGCTTGAAGCAGGCGATCACCTCTGGATGCTTCACGGCGTCCTCGAAGCTGAGATCAGGATTGCCGACGAGTTGGCGGCAGGCGTGCAGATTGGGCCAAGCCAAGAGGCCAATGAAGGCACGGTCCTGACCGGCGACCAGCGCGTCATGCACCACCGGCGTTGCGGCTGCGATCGCGTCGGTGCGGAGCGAGCCGACATGCACGAAGGTGCCCGTAGTGAGCTTGAAGTCCTCGACCACGCGGCCGGCAAAGATGATGCCCTGCACCGGATCGGAATCGTCGACGAAAATGCCGGCGTCGCCGATGCAGTAAAATCCTTCCTCGTCGAACATCGTCTTCGTCAGTTCCGGCTGGCCGAAATAGCCGGGCGTGACGTTGACGCCGCGCAGGCGCAGCTCGTATTTCGAGCCGCACGGCACCATCTTCAATTCGACGCCCGGGAACGGCAGACCGATCAGGCCGACGCGCTCGGTGTCCCAATAGGTGCCGGTCGAGGTCGGCGCGGTCTCGGTCGAGCCCCAGCCGGTGTAGAACACGATGCGCTCGCCGGTGGTCTTCACGGCGAGCGCCTGCATGCGGTCGTAGAGATCGTCAGGCAACCGTGCGCCGCCATAGGCCATGATCGAGAGATTCCTGAAGAAGGAGCGGCAGAGCGCATCGTCCTTCTCCATGGCGGCGGCGAGCGCCGCGTAACCGGCCGGCACGTTGGCGTAATAGGTCGGCGAGATCTCGCGCAGGTTCCGCAGCGTCTCCTCGAACTGGCCCGGCATCGGCCGGCCGTCGTCGATGTAAAGCGTGCCGCCGTCGACCAGCACCGGATGGAAGGCCGCATTACCGCCCATGGTGTGATTCCACGGCATCCAGTCCAGCATGGTCGTGGTCGGGCCGTTCGGGTCACGCGGCCGCACCTGCATCATCATCGCCGCATTGGCACACATCATCGCTTGCGTGTTGATGACGGCCTTGGGCATGCCGGTCGAGCCCGAGGTGAACAGCAGCTTGCCGACGGTGTCCGGCGTGATCTTCGCAATCGACTCCTCGACGGCGTTCGTGACGGGCGTCGCCGCAAGCCCGGCAAAGCTGATGCTCTCAATGCCGTCGCAGGGCCGCGCGACATGAACCACGGTGACGCCACTGAGATCGAGCGCCTTCAGGGCCTTCTCGAAGGTCGGGCCGTCCTGTACCATCACCACGGCCGGCTTGATCAGGTCGAACAAATATTTCAGCTTGACGTGATCATGGCTCATCAGCGAGTAGGCCGGCGACACCGGCGCTGCGGGGACGCGCGCCTGCATCGCGGCCTGCGTCATCAGCGCATGCTCGATCGAATTGCCGGAGAGGATCGCGACGGGGCGACCATCGAGTCCGAGATTGAGCAGCCCTTGCGTCAGCGCATCGACGGTGCGCTTCGCTTCGCCATAGGACACCTTGCGCCATTCGCGGTTCGGACCGCCGCGCTGCGCCAGCCAGATGCGCTCGGGCGCCTCCTTCGCCCATTTCGCCAGCGATGCGGGAATGTGCGTCTCGTAAGGCTGCAGCGGAATGCGCGACTTCAGCACCACCGTGCCGTCGCCGCGCCGCTCGACGTCGATGTCGCGTGCGAGCCACTCGATCTTGCGAAAGGCGGGCTTCGTCATCACAGCCGCCGCGCTTCCACTCATTTTGCGTCTCCCGGAATTATCGTCCTTTGCGGATCGTTCTCGTTCAGCGCCTGATATAGACAGGCTTTCGCTTCTCAAGGAAGGCCCTGATGCCTTCCGAAAATTCCTCGGACCGGCTGCACAGGACCTGGTTGCGATCTTCCATGGCGATGACAGCCTCGAGCGATCCCGCGTCGACGCTCATGTTGAGACATTCCTTGGACAGACGCAGGCCCACCGGCGAAGCCGTCATCATCGCATCGACATAGGGCTCGGCTGCGGCATCGAGCTTGTCCTCGTCCACGACTTCCGAGACCAGCCCAACCGCCAGCGCGCGCTCGGCGCCGATGAAGCGTCCGGTGAGGATCAACTCGGACGCGACGGACACGCCGACGAGGCGCGGCAGGAAGTAGCTGGTGCCGATGTCGCAGCCGCCGAGCCCGAGCTTGATGAAGGCGCAGTTCATCCGCGCCGATTTCGTCGCGATACGGATGTCGGAGGCGAGCGCCAGCGCAAAGCCGCCGCCGGCGGCTGCGCCCTGCACCAGCGACAGGATCGGCTGCGGACAACGCCGCATCAGCATCACGATGTCGGCGATACGGCGCTGCGAATCCAGGGACTCCGTGACACCGGGCGGCTCCTGCTGCCCAGCGCGGCGCGCCATCGCCGCCTTGAGATCGAGGCCGGCGCAAAAGTTCCTGCCGGCGCCCTTCAGCACGACGACGCGCGTGTCGCGATTGCGCTGCAGGCCCTGGAAATAGACGTTGAGCGCGTCGATCAGCGCGGGATCGAGCGCGTTCAGGCTGTCGGGACGATTGAGCGTCACCCGGTCGACGCCGTCGTCATGCTCGATCAGCAGCGGTTGGGACATGGGGGCCTCGTTTTTTTGTGCCACACGAAGACCGTCTCCCACCCTCCCCTGGAGGGGGAGGGTCGGCTCACATGAAGCGCAGCGAAATGTGAGACGGGGTGGGGTGACGGTCTCTCCGCTTGAGACGCTGCCCGTGTGGAGAGATCACCCCACCCCGCTCGCGCTGCGCGCGATCGACCCTCCCCCTCCAGGGGAGGGTAAGACAGAAAGCCTAGCGCGGAGCCATACGGATGGCGCCGTCGAGACGGATGGTCTCGCCGTTCAGCATCGGGTTCTCGACGATGTGCACGGCGAGCGCGCCGTATTCCTTGGCATCGCCGAGACGCGAGGGATGCGGCACCTGGGCGCCCAGGCTCTTGCGGGCTTCCTCGTTCAGACCCATCAGCAATGGCGTGAAGAACAGGCCGGGCGCGATGGTGTTGACGCGGATCTTCTGGCTGGCGAGGTCGCGCGCGGCCGGCAGCGTGAGGCCGACGACGCCGCCCTTCGAGGCCGAATAGGCGATCTGGCCGATCTGGCCTTCATAGGCCGCGACCGAAGCGGTGTTGATGATGACGCCGCGCTCCTCGCCGACCGGCTCGATGGTGACGAGACGCTCGGCGAACAGCCGCAGGCAGTTGAACGTGCCGATCAGGTTGACGTTGATGATGCGCGCGAACTTTTCGAGCGGATAGACGCCGTCGCGGCCGACGATGCGCTGCGAGCCGCCGATGCCGGCGCAGTTCATCAGCACGCGCGCAACGCCGTGCGCGGCTTCCGCCTTGGCGATCGCAGCCTTGATCTGCTCTTCGCTCGTGACGTCGGCATGGAGCGCGACGCCCTTCACCTCGGCGGCAACCTTCTCGGCGTTCTCCTTGTTCTGGTCGATCACGCCGATCCTGGCGCCCTTGGCCGCCATGGCGCGGGCGGTGGCTTCGCCGAGACCCGAACCACCGCCGGTGATGAGAACGGCTACGTCTTTCAACTCCATCGTATTCTACCTTTCCTTGGGCGTTTCTTCTCTAGACTTGCAGAGCTTCGGCCGGATTATCCGGCCGCCGCGGCTTCCCCGGCTTGCGTGAGGATGCCGCCGCAGATCAGCGTTTCCATGTGCTTGATGTATTGCCGGCAGACGTCATCGGTGACCGGACCGACACCGGTCGCGCGGGACATCGCGTGCCGGCCGAAGAACAGGTGATCGCAGGCACCGATCAGGCTGGTGTAGAACAGCACCGGATCGGTGGCGCGGAACTCGCCGCGGCTGACGCCTTCGGCCAGCAGGCGGCGGTGGAAGTCGAGCAGCGGCGCCACGAAGAATTTCGAGACTTCGTCGGCGGAGCCCGCATTGGTTTCGTGCAGCAGATAATGGATCAGCCGGTTCATGTAGGGGAACCGGTGATAGGCGCGGATGATGCCGGCGATGTGCAGCTTCAGCTTCGCCGTCGACGTGATCGGCTGCGCCAGCAGATATTCGAGATTGGACATCTCGGTCGCAGCATCCCGCGCGAGCAGCGCCAGCAGCAGGCCGTCCTTGTTGCCGAAGTGATACTTGACCAGCGCGGCATTGGCCCCCGATTTCTGGGCGATGTCGGACAGCGAGATCTCGATCGAGGAGCGTTCGATCATCAGCTCGCTCGCGGCCACGAGCAATTTCTCCGCCGTGGAATTCTTCCCGCTCGGGAGCCTGTTCGGAACGCTGGTAGCCACGGAAGATCCCTGTTCGCCGCTCGAAGCGGGGCGCAGATAAGCTCAAGCAGCGCCTCATCACAAGAGTTAATTGATCGATTGACTAAATGACATCCCGTCCCTTAAATCCGTCCCCGACAACCAACCCAATCAAGAATTCAGGGAGAAACCGACATGGCCGAGGCTTATATCGTCGCCGCCGCGCGTACCGCCGGCGGGCGCAAGGGGGGCCGTCTCGCCGGCTGGCATCCGGCCGATCTCGCCGCGAAGGTGCTGGACGAGCTGGTCGATCGCACCAAGATCGATCCGGCCCTCGTCGAAGACGTGATCATGGGCTGCGTGATGCAGGTCGGCGAGCAGTCCAACAACGTCGCGCGCAACGCGATCATGGCCTCGAAGCTGCCGGAGAGCGTGCCGGGCACCTCGATCGACCGCCAGTGCGGCTCCTCGCAGCAGGCGCTGCACTTCGCCGCGCAAGCCGTCATGTCCGGCGCGATGGACGTCGTGATCGCCGCCGGCGTGGAATCGATGACGCGCGTGCCGATGGGTCTGTCGTCGCAGCTGCCGGCCAAGAACGGCTTCGGCAATTACAAGAGCCCGGGCATCGAGAAGAAGTATCCGAACATCGTGTTCAGCCAGTTCACCGGCGCCGAGATGATGGCCGAGAAGTACGGCCTGTCGAAGGATGATCTCGACGAGTACTCCTACAACAGCCATCAGCGCGCGATCGCGGCGACGCAGGCCGGTCACTTCAAGAAGGAGATCGTGCCGCTCGAGATCACCCGCGCCGACGGCTCCAAGGACACCCACCACATCGACGAGGGCATCCGCTTCGACGTCACCCTCGACGGCATCAAGGGCGTCAAGCTGATCGCCGAGAACGGCAAGCTCACCGCGGCCAGCGCCAGCCAGATCTGCGACGGCGCCTCCGGCGTGATGGTCGTCAACGAGCGCGGCCTCAAGCAGCTCGGCGCAACACCGCTCGCGCGCATCCACCACATGACCATGACCGGCGGCGATCCCGTCATCATGCTCGATGCTCCCCTGCACGCCACCAAGAAGGCGCTGGAGAAGGCCGGCATGAAAATCGACGACATCGACCTGTTCGAGGTCAACGAGGCGTTCGCCTCCGTGCCGACCGGCTGGCTCAAGACCACCGGCGCCGATCCTAGCAGGCTCAACGTCAACGGCGGCGCCATCGCGCTCGGCCATCCGCTCGGCGGCTCCGGCACCAAGCTGATGACGACGCTGGTCCACGCCCTGCACCAGCGCGGCAAGCGCTACGGCCTGCAGACCATGTGCGAAGGCGGCGGCATGGCCAACGTGACGATCGTGGAGCGGCTGTAAGCCGCGGCCACACAAACGGTGTCGTCCCGGACAAGCGCGCCCCAGCGCGCGCCGATCCGGGATCCATAATCACAGAAGGCTGTGGTTGTGCCGCGCCGGAGCTCCATCTCGTTTCAACGACCGCGCCCTGTGGTTATGGATCCCCGCATTCGCGGGGATGACATCTAGCTTGCTGCGAGACCTCCCGATGACCCATCCCTCCATCCACGCCCGCACCACGCCCGACAAGATCGCCTACCGGATGGCCGGGACCGGCAAGGCGATCACCTATCGCGAGCTCGACGAGCTCTCGAACCAGGGCGCGCAGCTGTTCCGCTCGCTCGATCTCAAGGCCGGCGATCACATCGCGCTTCTGATGGAGAACCGCCTCGCCTTCATGGAGCTGTGCTGGGCCGCGCAGCGCAGTGGGCTCTATTACACCGCGATCAGCCGCTACCTGAAGCAGGACGAGATCGAGTACATCATCGCCGATTGCGGCGCCAAAGTCGTGATCACGACACCGAAATGCGCCGACCAGATCAAGGGCCTGATCAAGGGTACGCCCGGCGAGCCGATCTTCTACATGATGGACGAGCCGCTGCCCGGCTTCCGTTCCTACGACAAGGAAGCTGCCGCGCAGCCGACCACGCCTGTTACGGACGAGGTCGCCGGCTACGACATGCTGTATTCGTCGGGCACCACCGGCCGGCCGAAGGGAATCAAGAAGGCGTTCGAGGGCAGCAGGATCGACGTGCCTAACGCCTTCCTGCGCGTGCTCTGCGCCGACATGTGCGGCATGAACGCGGAGAGCACCTATCTGTCGCCGGCGCCGCTGTATCACGCAGCGCCCCTGCGGTTCAACATGATGGCGATTGTGCTGGGCGGCACCTCCATCATCATGGAGCATTTCGACGCCGAAGAGTTCCTGAAGCTGGTCGAGAAATACAAGGTGACGCAATCGCAGCTGGTGCCGACCATGTTCGTGCGCATGCTGAAGCTGCCGGACGAGGTACGCGCCAAGTACGACGTTTCCACGCTCAAGGGCGCAATCCACGCCGCCGCGCCCTGCCCGGTCGACGTGAAGGCCAAGATGATCGAATGGTGGGGACCGATCCTGATCGAATATTACGCGGGATCGGAAGGCAACGGCGTCACCGTCTGCAATTCGCAGCAATGGCTGGAGCATCGCGGCAGCGTCGGCCGCGCCGTGGTCGGCAAGATCAAGATTTTGGACGAGAACGACGAGGAGCAGCCGGTCGGCGAGATCGGCACGGTCTATTTCGCCGACGCACCCGCCTTCACCTATCACAACGACCCCGAGAAGACGAAGAAGGCCTACAACGCCAAGGGCTGGTCCACGCTCGGCGATGTCGGCTATCTCGACAAGGACGGCTTCCTGTTCCTCACCGACCGCAAATCCTACATGATCATCTCCGGCGGGGTGAACATCTACCCGCAGGAGACCGAGGACGTGCTGATCACCCACCCCGACGTCGCCGACGTCGCCGTGTTCGGCGTGCCGAACGAGGAGATGGGCGAAGAAGTGAAGGCGGTGGTGCAGCCGCACGACATGGGCCGCGCCGGCAAGGCGCTGGAAGCCGACCTGATTGCCTATTGCAAGGGTCGTCTCTCCGCGATCAAGTGCCCGCGCTCGATCGATTTCGAAGCCGAGCTGCCGCGCACGCCCACGGGCAAGCTGGTGAAGCGGCACCTGCGCGATAAGTATTGGCCGAAGGCGGCGGCGAAGATTTAGCCGACTTCTTACCCTCCCCTGGAGGGGGAGGGTAAGAGAGCCTCAATCAAACAAGCTCGGCGTGTGGTTCACCAGCGCGCCTTCGATCTCCAGCATCTTCAGCTTGGTCACCACGCCGCCGTTCGCGGAAAAGCCGCCGGGCTTGTTGCCGGCCGCGAGGACGCGGTGGCAGGGCACGACGATCGGGCACGGGTTGCGGCCGAGCGCCTGGCCGACATCGCGCGACAGCTGCACGCCGCCGAGCTGCTTGGCGATGTCGCCGTAGGTGATGGTCTTGCCCGGCGGAATCGCGCGGGCGATCGCGTAGACGCCGCGGTTGAACTCGGGCACGCCGTCGAGATCGAGCTCGATATCTGTGAGGTCATCAGGCTCGCCCGCGAGCAGCTTTGTCATGCGGTCAATCGCGTGCTGCACCTCAGGGGTCGGTTCGGCCTCGGTGGCCTCGGTGTGGCGCTGGCTGATGCGGGTGCGGATCTTCTCTTCGCCACCCATCGGCAATTGCGTGCCGTTGATGCCGCGCGGGCCCCAGGCGATGGCGCAAAGGCCGATCCTGGTGTCGAACAGGGCAAAATGCTGGTCGGTCATAGCGTGTTTCCCGCTTGCGTCCTTGTCGCATGCCCCCAATGTGCTCTCGGCCGCAATCTAGGCTTGGAAATAGTTGCGATCCACCCGGTTTCCGGGAATCTTGCACAGGAGTTCCGCCTCCCCCTTTTTGCGAGCCTTGAATGCAAAGCCTCCACGTCAACGGTTACGACATGCCCTATCTCGACGTGGGCGAAGACCGGGGCCGGCCGCCGCTGGTCTGCGTGCACGGCTCGCTCAACGACTTCCGTGTCTGGGGCTGCGTGCTCGGCCCGCTGTCGCAGCGGCATCGGGTGGTCGCCGTCAGCCTTCGGCACTTCTTTCCGGAGAGATGGGACGGGGTCGGCAACACCTATTCGATTGCGCAGCACGTCCAGGACGTCATCGCCTTCATCGACAAGCTCGACCTCGGCCCCGTCGACCTGATGGGCCATTCCCGCGGCGGGCACATCTGTTTTCGCGTCGCGCAAGCGCGCCCCGATCTGCTGCGCCGGCTGGTCCTGGCCGAGCCCGGCGGCGAACTCGATGCCAGCCTCGATCCCGATTATGTCGGCGGCCCCTCGCCGCTCTTGGCGCGCTTCGCCGCCTCGGCCGAGAAGATCGCGGCCGGCGACGTCGACGGCGGGCTCGCCGTCTTCGTCGACACGCTGGAAGGCGCCGGCACCTGGCCGCGGCTGCCGGCGATGGTGAAGCAGAACCTGCGCGACAACGCCATGACGCTGATCGGCCAGGTCCGCGACAACCGTCCGCCGTTCTCGAAGGCGGATGCGGAGGCGATCAAGATGCCGACGCTGTTCATCCTGGGCGCGCGGACCAAGGGCCTCTTGCCGAAGGTGCTGCATGCGCTCGCTGCGCATGTGCCCTACTCGAAGACCGCGGTGATCCCGAACGCGACGCATCCGATGTTCGAGCAGGCGCCGCAGAGATACTCCGAAGTCGTCCTGGATTTTCTGGCGAGCTGACCAATGCAAAGCTTTCGCGTCAACGGTTACGACATGGCCTATCTCGAAGTCGGAGAGGGCCATCCGCTGGTCTGCGTGCACGGCACGCTCGGCGATTTCCGCACCTGGTATGCGGTGCTCGGTCCGCTGTCGAAGAGCCATCGCGTGATCTCGGTCAGCCTGCGGCATTTCTTTCCCGAGCATTGGGACGCCGTCGGCGACGACTACAAGATGGCGCAGCACGTCTCGGATGTGATCGCCTTTCTCGAACAGATCCAGCCCGCGCCCGTCGACCTGATGGGTCATTCGCGCGGCGGCCACATCGCCTTTCGCGTGGCGCAGGCGCGGCCCGAGCTGTTGCGGAAACTGGTGCTGGCCGAGCCCGGCGGCGATCTCGACGCATCCCTGCCGGTGCCCGAAGGCACCCCCGCGCATCCGCCGCTCGCCGCGCGCACGGCGCGCTCGGTCGAGATGATCCGCGCCGGCGAGCTCGAAGGCGCGCTGCAGAATTTCTACGAGGGCATCGAGGGCGACGGCTCCTGGCGGCGCGTGCCCGCGGCGGCCAAGCAGCAACTGCGCGACAACGCGCTGACCTTCCTCGGCCAGATCAACGAGCAGCGCAGGCCTTACACGCTCAGCGACGCGCAGGCGATCTGGACGCCGACGCTGCTGATCGGCGGCGGCGCCACCACGGGCAGCCTGTCGGTGATGTGGCGCGTGCTCGCCGAGCATATCGCGGGAGCCAAGACGGCGGTGATCCCGAATGCCGGCCACTGGATGTTCGAGCAGGACCCGCTGGGGTTCGGCGACATCGTGAGCAGGTTCTTGGCGGAGTAGCTGCCCTCTCTGGTGGTGCTGGGAGCTGAACCAATTTTCGCGAAAACAACCCCATGCACAGTAGAAAGGCCCAGCGAAATCATTGACTTACCGGACCTGAAAAAGGCCTCTCGCTCCACCCTCGGATACCGCTTGACGCGGCCTGCATCCGAAGCGTAGCTTCGAATACGGAATTCCGTATTCTCTTTATCTCTTCGGAGCTGCCGGCGTGATCCCTCTCGACCCGCTTCCGAATCTGATCGACCAGGTCTATGCGCGCATCCTGGAAGCGATCTCCGACCGCACGCTCCAGCCCGGGCAGCGCATCCGGCAGAACGAACTCGCCGACAGGCTCGGCGTCTCGCGCCAGCCGGTGTCGCACGCGCTGCATCTGTTGCACCGGCAGGGTCTCGTCGCCGAGAGCGGCAAGCGCGGCTTCGAGGTCACCCAGCTCGATCCCGCACGCATCCGCCAGCTCTACGAGGTGCGCGGCGCGATCGATGCGCTGGCCGCACGGCTTGCCGCGGAGCGCGCCGCAAGCGACGCCGCAGGACGCGCGCGGCTCGACGCGGCGCTGACCGCCGGCCGCCACATCGACCGCACGACCACGCTGGCCGAGCTCATCGCGCTCGATGTCGATTTCCACCGCGCGATCTATCAGCTCGCCGGCAATCCCGCGATCGAGGAGACCATTGCGCCGCAATGGCCGCATATGCGGCGCTCGATGGCGACGGTGCTGTCGGAGCTCGACTACCGCAGCAGCGCCTGGGCCGAGCATGCCGATATCGCCGCGCACATTCTTGCTGGCAACCCGAAGGCCGCCGAACGCACTGCATTGGCGCACGCGCAGACGGCGGGACGGATGACAGAGGAGAGATTGAGGGCGACGGAGGCGGCGGCGTAGTCGCCGTCATTCCGGGGCGACGCGACGGGACCGCGCGAAGCGCGGTCCGGGAGCGTCGAGCCCGGAATCCATCAGGCAGCAGGCGCTGAGGAGAAATGGATTCCGGGATCGCGCTTCGCGCGCCCCGGAATGACAACAACAAACAGAACAGGAGGATGACCCATGAAACTGTCCCAGGAGCAATTGGAGTTCTTCCACCGCGAGGGCTGGCTGTTCCTGCCCGAGCTGTTCACCCCGGAGGAGGTCGACCTGCTCGCGCGCGAGGCGGTCGGCATCTACAACGCCAACCGGCCCGAAGTCTGGCGCGAGAAGAGCGGCGCGCCGCGCACGGCCTTTGCCGCGCATCTCTACAACGAGGCGTTCGGCATCCTCGGCGCGCATCCGCGCATGATCGAGCCCGTCGAGCAATTGTTCGGCGAGCCCGTCTACATGCACCAGTTCAAGATCAACGCGAAATCGGCCTTCACCGGCGACGTCTGGCAGTGGCACCAGGATTACGGCACCTGGAAGCGCGACGACGGCATGCCGGAGCCGCGGGCGATGAACATCGCGATCTTCCTCGACGAGGTGATGCCGATCAACGGCCCCCTGATGCTGGTGCCGCGCAGCCAGAACGCGGGCGATCTCGAAGCCTCGCACGACCTCGCCACCACATCCTATCCGCTATGGACCTTGGACGAGGCCACCGTGACGCGCCTCGTCGCGCAGGGTGGCATCGTCGCGCCGACCGGCAAGCCCGGCGGCATGCTGATGTTCCACGGCAATCTGGTGCACGGCTCGAGCGGTAACATCACGCCCTACCCGCGCAAGATCGTGTATCTGACACTGAATGCGGTCTCGAACTACATTCGCAACCCCACGCGGCCGGAGTATATCGCCCACCGCGACTTTGCGCCGATCAAGACCGTGGATGACGACGCGCTGCTGCGGCTTGCGCGTGCGCCAAGGCAGGCGGCGGAGTAAACAGGTCTCGTGCCCCGGACGCAGCGCAGCGTCTCTTCGACGATGCGCTGCAGAGCCGGGGCCCACGTCCCACGGATAGCTTTTCTTTGGGTCCCGGCTCTGCGGAGCAGCACTACGTGCTGCACCGCGTCCGGGACACAATCATGACCAGGACATTCCACCATGAACCTCTTCCGCCTCCTCCAGGCCCGTGCGGCCGCCGGCAGACCGGTCCGTGTCGCATTGATCGGCGCGGGCAAATTCGGCTCGATGTTCCTGGCGCAGGTGCCGCACACGCCGGGGCTGGAGGTGCCCATCATCGTCGACATCGACCGCGAGCGCGCGCGCGAGGCGTGCCGCACGGTCGGCTGGAGCGCCGAGCACATCGCCGCGACGGTCTTCACCGATGACGGCGCGCGCGCCATTGCCGGCGGCGCGATGGACGTGGTGGTGGAGGCGACCGGGAATCCCGCCGTGGGGATCAGGCACGCGCGCGCCGCGATCGCCGCGGGCAAGCATATCGTGATGGTGAATGTCGAAGCCGACGTGCTGGCAGGCCCCCTGCTCGCCGAGGAAGCGCGCAAAGCCGGCGTGGTCTATTCGCTGGCCTATGGCGACCAGCCGGCGCTGACCGCCGAGATGGTCGACTGGGCCCGCGCCACCGGCTTTCGCGTCGTCGCCGCCGGCAAGGGCACGAAATATCTGCCGGCCTATCACGACGTGACGCCCGACGGCGTCTGGCAGCATTACGGCCTGACCGCGGGCGAAGCGCAGTCGGCCGGCATGAATCCGCAGATGTTCAACTCGTTTCTCGACGGCACCAAATCGGCGATCGAGATGGCCGCGATCGCCAATGCCTGCGCGCTCGACGTGCCCGCGGACGGCCTGCTGTTTCCACCCTGCGGCGTCGACGATCTGCCGCACATCATGCGGCCGCGTTCGCATGGGGGCGTGCTGGAGCGGCCGGGCGTGGTCGAGGTGGTGTCCTCGCTCGAACGCGACGGACGGCCCGTATTCCGCGACCTGCGCTGGGGTGTCTATGTCGCGCTGGAGGCGCCGAACGATTATGCCGCCGACTGCTTTCGGCAATACGGCCTGAAGACCGACGGCAGCGGACGCTACGCTGCGATGTACAAGCCCTACCATCTGATCGGGCTGGAGCTGAACATCTCGGTGCTGTCGGCCGCGCTGCGGGGCGAGCCGACCGGGCAGCCCTACGGCTTCTGCGGCGACGTCGCGGCGGTCGCCAAGCGCAATCTGCGTGCGGGCGAGATGCTCGACGGCGAAGGCGGCTACACGGTGTGGGGCAAGCTGGTACCGGCCGCCGCGAGCCTGAAGGCCGGCGCGCTGCCGATTGGCCTCGCTCACCGCGTCAAGCTGAAGCATGACGTCGTGCACGGCGCGGTGGTGCGCTGGAGCGACGTCGAGTTCGACGCCGGCAATGAGACGGTGAAGACGCGGAAGGCCATGGAGGCGGCGTTCGCAGCGCAGCATTGAACGAGCGGCGATAGCGCAACCAAAGTGCGCTTGATTTGCCATCTCCCTTTGGTCCATCCTTCCCCCCGATCCGGGAACACAGAATTTCGGACGCCAAGAAAAGTCGGCCACCGGCGAAGACAAAGCGACGACAAGATCGCGATCCCTCGTCGAGGACTGGACATGACAGGGAGGGAATACATGGAACGTCGTAAATTCCTGACGGCGGGCGGACTGGGCCTCGCCGCGAGTGCCGTTGCCGCCCCGGCCGTTGCACAATCGATGCCCGAGGTGAAATGGCGGTTGGCTGCAAGCTGGCCGAAATCACTCGATACGCTCTATGGCGGCTGCGAATATTTCTGCAAGCGCGTTGCCGAGATCACCGACAATCGTTTCCAGATCCAGCCCTTTGCTGCCGGTGAGCTCGTGCCGGGCCTGCAGGTGCTCGACGCCGTCGCCAACGGCACCGTCGAGATGGGCAACACCGCGCTCTATTACTATTGGGGCAAGAACCCGGCATTCACGTTCGGCACCTCGCTCCCGTTCGGTCTCAACACGCGCCAGCACATTTCCTGGCTGTTGTGGAACGGCGGTCAGGACATGATCAACGACCTCCTGAAGGAGTACAATGCCGTCGGCGTTCCCACAGGCTCGACCGGAGCGCAGATGGGTGGCTGGTTCCGCAAGGAGATCAAGACCGTTGACGATCTCAAGGGCCTGAAATTCCGCGTCGGCGGCTTCGCCGGCACCATCATCGCAAAACTCGGCGGGGTGCCTCAGCAGATCGCCGCCGGCGACATTTATCCTGCGCTGGAGAAGGGCACGATCGACGCGGCCGAATGGGTCGGGCCGTATGACGACGAGAAGCTCGGCTTCGTGAAAGTGGCAAAGTATTACTACTATCCCGGCTGGTGGGAAGGCACCGGCCAAGGCCACAACGTCATGAACCTCGACAAGTGGAACGCGCTGCCTAAGCACTATCAGGCGGCCATCAGCGCGGCGTCGCTGGACACCTTCACCTGGGTGACGGGCAAGTACGATTCGGTTAACCCGCCTGCCCTGAAGCGCCTGCTGTCGGTCGGCGCGATCCTCAAGCCTTTCCCCCAAGAGGTGCTCGAGGCCTGTTACGGCGCGGCCAACGAGATCTACGCCGATCTCGCCAAGAGCAATCCGCATTTCGGCAAGATGTATGCGAGCCTGACGGCCTACCGCGCCGACTCGCTGGCCTGGATGCAGGTCGCCGAGCTCAGCTTCGACAGCTTCATGATGCGGATGCGGACAAGGACGTAGCTGCAACGCGCTGCGCAATGCAGAACGACGAAAGCCCCGGAGATGTCTCCGGGGCTTTTGTTTGAGCCAGAAGCTCGTGCCCCGGACGCAGCGCAGCGTCCCTTCG
>NZ_LFJB01000059.1:0-30000 GCF_006658625.1 Bradyrhizobium sp. UNPF46 | reverse complement strand
CCCGTAACCAGAAGACGAATGCTCACTCGATGAAAGTGGTGGGCCTGGGAAGACTTGAACTTCCGACCTCACGCTTATCAAGCGCGCGCTCTAACCAACTGAGCTACAAGCCCCTAACGCTTATCCTGTTAAGGACCGGGGATTCTGCATGCTTGCAGCCCCAGCGCGTGTTCGTCCGCGAAGAAAGAGAAACGAAGACGGCGAAATCCCGCCAATGCAGCTCAACGATCTGGCGATCTGTTGGCCACTGATGTTTCTAAAACAGCTCGATAGAAGCAAGCTTCTGAAGAGCCATCCTTAGAAAGGAGGTGATCCAGCCGCAGGTTCCCCTACGGCTACCTTGTTACGACTTCACCCCAGTCGCTGACCCTACCGTGGCCGGCTGCCTCCCTTGCGGGTTAGCGCACCGTCTTCAGGTAAAACCAACTCCCATGGTGTGACGGGCGGTGTGTACAAGGCCCGGGAACGTATTCACCGTGGCGTGCTGATCCACGATTACTAGCGATTCCAACTTCATGGGCTCGAGTTGCAGAGCCCAATCCGAACTGAGACGGCTTTTTGAGATTTGCGAAGGGTCGCCCCTTAGCATCCCATTGTCACCGCCATTGTAGCACGTGTGTAGCCCAGCCCGTAAGGGCCATGAGGACTTGACGTCATCCCCACCTTCCTCGCGGCTTATCACCGGCAGTCTCCTTAGAGTGCTCAACTAAATGGTAGCAACTAAGGACGGGGGTTGCGCTCGTTGCGGGACTTAACCCAACATCTCACGACACGAGCTGACGACAGCCATGCAGCACCTGTGCTCCAGGCTCCGAAGAGAAGGTCACATCTCTGCGACCGGTCCTGGACATGTCAAGGGCTGGTAAGGTTCTGCGCGTTGCGTCGAATTAAACCACATGCTCCACCGCTTGTGCGGGCCCCCGTCAATTCCTTTGAGTTTTAATCTTGCGACCGTACTCCCCAGGCGGAATGCTTAAAGCGTTAGCTGCGCCACTAGTGAGTAAACCCACTAACGGCTGGCATTCATCGTTTACGGCGTGGACTACCAGGGTATCTAATCCTGTTTGCTCCCCACGCTTTCGTGCCTCAGCGTCAGTATCGGGCCAGTGAGCCGCCTTCGCCACTGGTGTTCTTGCGAATATCTACGAATTTCACCTCTACACTCGCAGTTCCACTCACCTCTCCCGAACTCAAGATCTTCAGTATCAAAGGCAGTTCTGGAGTTGAGCTCCAGGATTTCACCCCTGACTTAAAGACCCGCCTACGCACCCTTTACGCCCAGTGATTCCGAGCAACGCTAGCCCCCTTCGTATTACCGCGGCTGCTGGCACGAAGTTAGCCGGGGCTTATTCTTGCGGTACCGTCATTATCTTCCCGCACAAAAGAGCTTTACAACCCTAGGGCCTTCATCACTCACGCGGCATGGCTGGATCAGGGTTGCCCCCATTGTCCAATATTCCCCACTGCTGCCTCCCGTAGGAGTTTGGGCCGTGTCTCAGTCCCAATGTGGCTGATCATCCTCTCAGACCAGCTACTGATCGTCGCCTTGGTAGGCCATTACCCTACCAACTAGCTAATCAGACGCGGGCCGATCTTTCGGCGATAAATCTTTCCCCGTAAGGGCTTATCCGGTATTAGCACAAGTTTCCCTGTGTTGTTCCGAACCAAAAGGTACGTTCCCACGCGTTACTCACCCGTCTGCCGCTGACGTATTGCTACGCCCGCTCGACTTGCATGTGTTAAGCCTGCCGCCAGCGTTCGCTCTGAGCCAGGATCAAACTCTCAAGTTGGACTTGAACTTTGAACCGGCTGATCACAACGTTTGACGAGGTCCCACCATTATCGACCGAAGTCGATGTGCTGCCCGCGATTCACATCGCTGGCAACGATGGTGTTTCCTTTAAAACGTGTACCGCCGAAGTCTTTCGTCCGGTCCCGAACCCGAAAAGCCGAAGCTCTTCAAGAGCGAGACCCGCAAGGACTCCGCCGTCCACGTTTCTCTTTCTTCATCTTCACTTGTCAAACAGCCCGGGACCGATGAGGCCCCAACCTTCCAGAGAGGAAGGGTTCCGACACCCTTACCGACGATGGATGAACTCCAACCGACTGGTGTCGGCTGTTGTGTTCACTCAACAAGGTGAGGAGCATCAGTGGCGCGTTCGCTCGCCTTGGTCAGTGACCCGGCGGCGCCGCGCTCAGTGGTTGGGGTTATAGGCCCCACCTTCCGGGCTGTCAACGCCAATCGTCAACAAATCGTCGCACAGTGGATCGTCGAAAAAATTCAAGCGATTCCAATCAATTAGCGACCCATGGAATGCGATGGCCGCCCCCGCGCGGCAAAAAATCTGAAAAAAAGTTTGCTCACTGGCGGGCTCCCGAGGGGGCTTCAGGGCCCCTCCGGAGCCCCCCTCCCGGCGCCCTTCCAGGCCCCCACCACCCGGCCCGGGCGGGCGGGGACCTTCCCCGGCCCGACCGCTCTGGGCCGACGGGCCCTTCTGTGCCCGAGGGGGCTTACGCCCGCTCGGGCCGGGCCCCGCCCGTAGTCAGACGGGGCCAGTTAAGGCCGCCCGTTCAGGAAACTTTTTCCATGACAGGCGCCGTACTTGAGCCACAATCCCGCGGCGTTCTGATAAGAGACAAGCTTGAATCGCGGGATGCCAGTGGGGGCTGCCGGCGGTTTTCATGGGGTCAGAGGAAGGCGATCTTGCAGATGACGCGGCCTTCCCCGGACATTCGAGAGACATCGAGAGCGCTTTTTCCGTCCAGCTGTTCGTAATTTCGGCCGGTCCCCGTCGGGGGCCTCCTGAGCGCGGACGCCTGTGCGGCTTGCCTTTTTCCGGCGATGCCCCTTCAAGAGGGCGACGAGGACAAGGTTCGGACCGGGCTTCTTGGGTCGTTGATTGGGGGACTTGAGTGAACCACAGGACGTCACGCGGCGCTTACGGGCGTGAGACCGGGATCATCGATCTCGGCCACGAGCCGCCGCTGTCCGTCGACGGTTCCGAGGCCGCCGTGATCGACCGCCGCCGCGTTTCGGTGCAGTGGTTCAGCGGGACAATCTTGACCGGACTCTGCGGCGCAGCCCTGATCGGCGGCGCCGTTTTCGCATCGCTCGACGGCGAAATGACCTTCGCCAAGGTGCCGGAGCGGGTCGAGGGCGCGCTGCGCGGTGCATTCGGCGCCGCCGATCGCGCCGCCACGCTGCACAAGAGCGACCGCCTGCCGCCGCCGAGCGAATCCACGGCATCCCGCAACATCGTGCGCGTCTCCACCGTCGCCCGCGTCGGCAACCGCGACGTGATGCGGGTGCGTCCCTTCGTGCGGATCGCCGGCAATCTGTCCATGACGACGAGCGATCTGTCGGCGAAGATTCCGCCGTTCAACGCCCAGCGCCTGCTCACCGATGTCGGCTCCGATCCGAAGACGGCAGCGGAAGACCCGAACAATCCGGAAGCGGTCGAGCCCGACGCGGAAGTCTCCTTCGTCACCAAGGACCTGTCGTCGGTGCTGCCGAAGGCCAAGATCTCCGCCGTGGTGGCGCTCGACGACATCCTGATGCGGGTGCGCGACGCCGCCAATTGGCGCGGCAATGGCGGGGTGCGCTACGCCTCGCTCGCCAATGCCGCCGCCGACATTTCCGGCGCGACCGGGCCCTCCGACATCAGAACCGCCTACGCTCCCGAGGCCTCGCCCTCCGACCCCTATGCCGGCTTCGAGACGCGCGTGGTGCCGGAAAACGTGACGCTGCTGCCCAAGACCAAGGAGCAGATCACCGGCGGCAATCCCAACGGCGAACGCGTCCATCTGGTCAAGAAGGGCGACAGCGTCGCTTCGGTGCTGCGCGATCTCGGCGCGAACGCCGAGGAGATCAAGGCGATCACCGCGACGCTCGGGCCCCGCGGCCGCGACGGCGGCCTGAAGGAAGGCGAGAAGCTCCGCATCCTGATGGCGCCCGCGAATCCCGGCGCCCGCCTCCAGCCCTACCGCGTCGTCGTCGCCAACGAGACCATGGTCGAGGCGATCGCGGCGCTGTCCGATCTCGGCAAATACGTCGCGGTCGACGTCTCCAGCATGAACACCGTCGCCGACGCTGCGGCCAACGCGAGCAGCGACGACGATGACGACGATGACGGCTCCGGCGTGCGGCTGTACCAGAGCATCTACGAGACCGCGATGCGCAACAAGGTGCCGATGCCGGTCATCGAGGACATGATCAAGATCTACTCCTACGACGTCGATTTCCAGCGCAAGGTGCAGCCGGGCGATTCCTTCGACGTGTTCTATGCCGGCGAAGACGAGGGCGTGACGTCGAGCGAAAAGAACGACGTGCTGTTCGCCTCCCTCACCGTCGGCGGCGAGACCAAGAAATACTACCGTTACCAGAGCCCCGACGACGGCGTCGTCGACTACTATGACGAGACCGGCAAGAGCGCGAAGAAGTTCCTGGTCAGGAAGCCCGTCAACAACGCCATCATGCGCTCGGGCTTCGGCGGTCGCCGCCATCCGATCCTCGGTTATGTGAAGATGCACACCGGCGTCGACTGGGCCACCTCCTACGGCACGCCGATCTTCGCCTCCGGCAACGGCGTGATCGAGAAGGCCGGCCCCGAAGGCGGCTACGGCAAGTACATCCGCATCAAGCATTCCAACGGCTACGAGACCGCCTACGGCCACATGTCGGCCTTCGCCAAGGGCATGGAGGCGGGCAAGAAGGTGCGTCAGGGCCAGGTGATCGGCTTCGTCGGCTCGACCGGCCAGTCGACCGGCCCCCACGTCCACTACGAGATCCTGGTCAACGGCCGCTTCGTCGATCCGATGCGCGTGAAGCTGCCGCGCGGCCGTTCGCTCGAAGGCCCGATGCTCGCAAGCTTCGAGAAGGAGCGCGACCGGCTCGAGGGCATGATGAGCGGCCGCGGCGGCGCCATCGCCCGTATGTCGGACGCGACCGGCGGCCCATTGCAGGTCAGCAACCGCTGATAGCAACCGGCCGAGACCGGCCGGACATCGTCAAACACAATCCGAATTCATCGTTGTTCGCGTGAGGCTGCTTGCCAGCGTCACAACGTGAAGTTTCGTTTGCCAAAGCGGCCCGAGGAGCGAATACTTTCCAAAAAACGGGAGGTCTCGCCATGAAGAACAGGCTCGCCTGCACAGCCTTCGTCGCTGCGCTTTTGGCTACCACGACCGCATTTGCCGACAATTGGGAGGTGACGAAGCTCGTTCCCGGCTCGGCCTTCCATGGCGTGCACGGACTCGGTGTCGACAAGGCCGGCCATCTGTTCGCCGGCAGCGTCGCCGGCGCTGCGCTCTACGAGGTCGACATCACAGGCGGTACCGCCAAGGTTGCAATCCCGTCTCCTGTGGGCATGGCCGACGACATCGCGTTCGCGCCTGACGGCACCATGGCCTGGACCGGATTTCTGACCGGCGACCTCTATTCGCGCAAGGGCGAGGGCCCGATCAAGAAGCTCGCGAGCGGCCTTCCCGGAATCAACTCGCTCGCCTTCCGCAAGGACGGCCGGCTCTACGCCACCACCGTTTTCCTCGGCGACACGCTCTATGAAATCGACGTCGAGGGCGTGAAGCCGCCGCGCCAGATCATGGAGAAGATGGGCGGCCTCAACGGCTTCGAGTTCGGTCCCGACGACAAGCTCTATGGCCCGCTCTGGTTCAAGGGCCAGGTCGCCAAGGTCGACGTCGACAAGGCCGAGCTGACCGTCGTCGCCGACGGCTTCAAGATCCCGGCCGCGGTGAACTTCGATTCCAAGGGCAATTTGTGGGTGGTCGACACCGCGCTCGGCCAGCTCGTCCGGGTCGATCCCAAATCGGGCGCCAAGACGGTGGTCGCGCAACTGAAGCCGTCGCTGGACAATCTCGCGATCGACGACAAGGACCGCATCTACGTCTCCAACATGGCCGACAATGGCATCCAGGAGGTCGATCCCGCGACCGGCCAGGCCAGGCAGGTCATCGTCGGCAAGCTCGCGCTACCGGGCGGCATCGGCGTCACTAGCGAGAACGGCAAGGATACGATCCACATCGCCGACGTGTTCGCCTATCGCACAGTGGACGGCGCGACCGGCGAGGTCACCGAGAAGGCCCGCATGCACGCTGCAGGCACCACGCTCGAATATCCGATGAGCGCGACGGCGCGGGACAACGACGTGGTGCTGTCGAGCTGGTTCACCGGCACCGTGCAGGTGATCGACGCCAAGACCGGCGCAACGCGCGACATGCTGCACGGCTTCAAGGCGCCGCACGATGCGATCGTGCTCGCGGACGGCAGCATCCTGGTGGCGGAGCTCGGCACCAAGTCGCTGGTCAAGGTGAGCGGCGAGCACGGCAAGGACCGTACCACGCTGGTTGGCGGCCTCGAGGGCCCGATCGGGCTCGTTCGCGGGAAGACTGACGAGGTCTATGTCACGGAGGCCTTCGCGGGCACCGTGTCCCGGATCGACAGCAACGGAGAGAAGACCGTGGTCGCCAAGGAGCTGAAAATGCCGGAGGGCATCGCACGCGGCAGTGACGGCACGCTGATCGTGGCGGAAGTCGGCGCCAAGCGACTGATCGCGATCGCGCCGGACAACGGTACGGTCACCGAGATCGCGGCTAATCTTCCAATCGGGCTCGAGGGCGCGCCCGGCGGATTGCCGACCAATATTCCAACGGGCGTCGGCATCGGAGCGAGCGGAGTGATTTACTTTTCGTCGGACGTGGAGAACGCGATCTACAAGGTGGTAAAGAAATAAACGCGTTCCATTCGGCCGTCGGCCTCGGTGAGCCACCAGCAGAATGATGTCGACGAACGACGGCTCAACCACGCCTAGATCAAGGTCAAAATGGCAGGTGGCTATTTTTGGTGCCCGCTACGCAACCGCATACTTGCCATCGGCTGCCAGTGTCACCTCGATCGTATCATTACCGGCCTCGATCGCGGCCTTCGCCGCGGTCTTGGCGGCGGCCGCCGATGCTGCGTCTGGTACAGGTCCGCTAGCATCAAATTCCGTGGTACCAGTATAAGTACCGTTATTGTTCAGTGTGAGAGTTATTTTCATGGCTTCTTCGTTGATGTTGAACTCTACGAAGCTGATCGCACTTTGCCTGCTAGTTATAAGTTCAGACATCACTCCCTCCAACATTGCTACTTCGCCACTCAAGTGAGCTTGAGGCAGTCCATAACCTGGCGTCTAACCGTTACTAGACCTGAACTCGTGAGGATGCTTCGCACGTCTTTATATCCCTTGGGCAAGCAGGCATTCGCTGCGTTCAGGTTGGTCCGATTGATTGGCGTATTGCCCCCACCTGGCCTTAGAAAGGCATCCAAAATTCTGGTGGATGAATCCGGGCTATAAATTCCGCTTATAACAACGGCCTTCTGCAAGGCGGCGTCATCCGCCGCCTCTCCCGATTTTCCGACAGCTTCAATCAATCCAGCGGTGAGTGTACCGGCCCGATAATAGTCTTCGAGATCATGGAGGGCCGCCGAGAGCGGGTAAGCTGCCGACGTTGCGTCGCGTAAGGGAATAATGCGCTTGGCAATTTCATCACGCTTCGCTCGCATATGTCCTTGAGCGATCTGAATCGTCTTCGCGATGACAATTTCGCTGTCATAGAATCCACGAGCTGCGCTCACCCCAGACGAGGCGCCTGCCAGAATTTGCGCGGAGCGAAGCGGAGTTGTGAGCGAACTCGCGATTGTCAGGGTTTGCGCAACCACCGACGTGCCAAAGCCGAACTTCTGTCGCTCATTCGTCAATGCCGTCTCATACTCCGAGTACTCGAGATCGATGATGTACATCCGTCGCGCGATGATTTCATTGCGATAGAAGACTCGATCGCCTTCGGCTGTCGGACTGCGTGAGTCCACAGAATAGTAACGTTCGACCATTCCCTGGATGTGGCGATTGCCGTCAGCGCCCGTATCGCCGTCCAACCACGCGCGTGCGCGCGATAATTCTTCTGCCGGGGTATAGAGCCTATCGGGCCCGCTATCCCAAGTCTTGCACCCCGATAAGACAAGGCCGGCCAGCATCAAGACGCTGAACGCTATTCGTCGACGCAACGCCCCCACGCTACGCATCCCACGCCCCCTTAACTCCCCGTTAGGGATTGTGGCGACGATGTGACGGGTTGTTCAAGAAGATTCGTACAGCCAGAGCGATAAAGCGCTTGCCGTGTTTCATTTGCACAACACCCCTTCTGCGTGCAGCGCACCAAAATTGTAGATGGCGTGCATATGTCGGTGAGGCTGCACCAGACCGCGTGCGCACGACGGGCAGCAGGGCTCCGGCAGGTGCCGTGAACTTGCCAACGTCCCCTCAAGAAAAATCGCCCCGGAGAGGTTGGCCTCTCCGGGGCGATCATCGTTTCAGGCTTCGAACGCCGGCCTCAGTTCAGCTTCCGCTTCGCCGTCGGCGCCTCGAACTGGGCGATCTCGGCGGTCTGCGGCGCCTTGCCGTTGAAAGTCAGCACGTTGCCTTCGGACGAGATCGCAACGTTGTCGCCGTCCTTGACGTCGCCGGCCAGGATCATCTCGGCGAGCGGATCCTGGAGGTGACGCTGGATCACGCGCTTCAGCGGCCTTGCGCCGTAGGCGGGGTCCCAGCCCTTGGCAGCCAACCAGTCGCGAGCCGCGGCATCGAGCGTCAGAACGATCTTGCGGTCGGTCAGCAGCTTCTGCAGCCGCGCGAACTGGATCTCGACGATCCGGCCCATCTCGCTCTTCTGCAAGCGGTGGAACAGGATGATCTCGTCGACGCGGTTGAGGAATTCGGGCCGGAAATGCCCGCGCAC
Source organism: Bradyrhizobium sp. UNPF46 (assembly GCF_006658625.1). Classification (NCBI taxonomy): domain Bacteria; kingdom Pseudomonadati; phylum Pseudomonadota; class Alphaproteobacteria; order Hyphomicrobiales; family Nitrobacteraceae; genus Bradyrhizobium; species Bradyrhizobium sp. UNPF46. Next base: position 21,207 of record NZ_LFJB01000059.1, on the reverse strand, counting down.
CATGCCCATCACCTGTTCGCGCACGGCCGAGGTGTCCTCGCCCTCCGGCTGGTTCACCAAATACTCCGAACCGAGGTTCGAGGTCATGATGATCAGCGTGTTGCGGAAGTCGACCGTGCGGCCCTGGCCGTCGGTCAGGCGGCCGTCGTCGAGCACCTGCAGCAGGACGTTGAAGACGTCAGGATGCGCCTTCTCGATCTCGTCGAACAGCACGACCTGGTAGGGCCGGCGCCGCACCGCCTCGGTGAGCGCGCCGCCCTCATCATAGCCGACATAGCCCGGAGGCGCGCCGATCAGCCGTGAGACCGAGTGCTTCTCCATGTATTCGGACATGTCGAGGCGGACCATCGCGGTCTCGTCGTTGAACAGGTACTCCGCCAAGGCCTTGGTCAGCTCGGTCTTGCCGACGCCGGTCGGGCCCAAGAACATGAACGAGCCCGTGGGACGGTGCGGGTCCTGCAGGCCTGCGCGCGAACGGCGCACGGCGGTCGCGACCGCACGCACGGCCTCGGCCTGGCCGACGACGCGCTGGCCGAGCTGCTCCTCCATCTTCAGGAGCTTCTCCTTCTCGCCTTCCAGCATCTTGTCGACCGGCACGCCGGTCCAGCGCGAGACCACCTGCGCGATGTGGTTGGCGGTGACCGCCTCCTCCACCATCTCGCCGGAGTTCTCCTTGGCCTCGATATCGGCAAGCTGCTTCTCGAGCTGCGGGATCCGGCCATAGGCCAGCTCGCCGGCCTTCTGGAATTCGCCGCGCCGCTGCGCATTGGCCAGCTCGACACGCAAGCCGTCGAGCTCGGCCTTCAGCTTCTGGGCATCGGAGAGCTTGTTCTTCTCCGCGCTCCAGCGCGCGGTCAGCGCCGCCGACTTCTCCTCGAGCTCGGCAAGATCCTTTTCCAGGGTCTGGAGCCGGGACTTGGAGCCGGGATCGCTCTCCTTCTTCAGAGCCTCCTGCTCGATCTTGAGCCGGATGATCTCGCGGTCGAGCGAATCCAGCTCTTCGGGCTTGGAATCGACCTGCATCTTCAGCCGCGCCGCGGCCTCGTCCATGAGGTCGATGGCCTTGTCGGGCAGGAAGCGGTCGGTGATGTAGCGGTTGGACAGCGTCGTCGCCGCAACAAGCGCGGAATCGGTGATCCGCACGCCGTGGTGCTGCTCGTACTTGTCCTTCAGGCCGCGCAGGATCGAGATGGTGTCCTCGACCGAGGGCTCGCTGACGAAGATCGGCTGGAAGCGCCGCGCAAGCGCCGCGTCCTTCTCGACGTGCTTCTGGTACTCGTCGAGCGTGGTCGCGCCGATGCAGTGCAGCTCGCCGCGGGCGAGCGCCGGCTTGAGCAGGTTGGAGGCGTCCATCGCGCCGTCGCCCTTGCCGGCGCCGATCAGCGTGTGCATCTCGTCGATGAACAGGATGAAGGTGCCCTCGCTCCCGGTCACTTCCTGAAGCACGGCCTTCAGCCGCTCCTCGAACTCGCCGCGGTATTTTGCACCGGCAATCAGCGCGCCGAGGTCGAGCGACAGCAGCTTCTTGTCCTTCAGGCTCTCGGGCACGTCGCCATTGACGATGCGCAGCGCGAGGCCTTCGGCGATGGCGGTCTTGCCGACGCCGGGCTCGCCGATCAGGACGGGATTGTTCTTGGTCCGGCGCGACAGCACCTGGATCGTGCGGCGGATCTCCTCGTCGCGGCCGATGACCGGGTCGAGCTTGCCGTCGCGCGCCGCCTGGGTGAGGTCACGGGCATATTTCTTCAGCGCGTCATAGGCGTTCTCGGCGGTCGCGCTGTCGGCCGTGCGGCCCTTGCGCAGCGCCTCGATTGCCGCATTGAGGTTTTGCGGGGTGACGCCGCCCTTGTTGAGGATCACGCCGGCCTCGCTGGTCTTCTCCAGCGTGAGGCCGAGCAGCAGCCGCTCGACCGTGACGAAGCTGTCACCGGCCTTCTCGCCGGCCTTCTCGGCCGCGTCGAAGGTGCGGGCGAGCTCGGGTGCCAGATAGATCTGCCCGGCACCGCCGCCGGAGACCTTCGGCACCTTGCCGAGAGCGTCCTCGGTGGCCTTCAGAATTGCGCGGGAATTGCCGCCGGCGCGGTCGATCAGGCCGGAAGCCAGCCCCTCATTGTCGTCCAGCAGGACCTTCAGCATATGCAGGGTGGAAAACTGCTGGTGCCCCTCGCGCATCGCAAGCGACTGCGCGGACTGGATGAAGCCCCTGGAGCGTTCGGTATACTTTTCGATATTCATCTCTTTTGTCCCTCGGCCTGCCCTCGGGGCCCTCTAAGGCACCCCAATACGGCATCTTCATTGGGTTTCCGCTGACTGCATTGAGGTTTCTCAAGCGGTAAACGATCGTCATTTACCGACGTTGCCGCCGGCCTGAGGCAGATGTGGGAAGCAGGTTGCGGATGCGAAAGAGGCGAGTTCACAATTTCGTGCGCCGATCCGCCGGCTTGGCGGGGCCGGGGCGAATCCCTTAAGTAACGGCATGATCCCTGCCGCAAAGCCAGCCAGCCAGACCGCCGAGATTACCGGCCTGTACCGCTACCCGATCAAGGGCCTGACGCCGGAGCCTCTGCGCCGCGTCCCCTTGCGGACGGGCCAGACCCTTCCCGCCGACCGCCGCTACGCCATCGAGAACGGCCCGAGCGGCTTCGATCCCGAGCAGCCCGAGTGGAAGCCGAAAATCCAGTTCCTGATGCTCGCGCGCAATGAGCGGCTGGCCGAGCTCGACAGCCGCTTCGACGATGCCAGCAACGTCCTGACCATCCGCAAGGACGGCCAGACCGTCGCCAGCGGAGACCTCGAGACCGCGGCCGGGCGCGCCGCCATCGAGCGCTATTTCACGGAGAATTTCCAGCCGGAGCTGAAGGGGCCGCCCAAGGTTCTGTCCGGCCGCGACCACAGCTTCTCCGACGTCGCCCGCAAGGTCGTCTCCATCATCAACCTGAACAGCGTGCGCGCGATCGAGACCATGCTGGGCGGCACCGCGGTGCATCCCTTGCGCTTCCGCGCCAATCTCTACGTGACGGGGTGGCCGGCCTGGTCGGAGCTCGATCTCGTCGGCCAGACGCTCGCGATCGGGCAGGCCCGGTTGAAGGTCGTCAAGCGCATCGTCCGCTGCCCCGCCACCAATGTGGACCCGGTGACGGCCAAGCGCGATCTCGAGATCCCGCCGACGCTTTCGCGTCATCTCGGCCACATGGACTGCGGCATCTATGGCGAGGTCATCGAAGGTGGCGAGATCGGCATCGGCGATGCGGTCGCGGTGGAAGAGCCGAGATTGGTGTGACGGTTCGTAGGGTGGGTTAGCCGTAGGCGTAACCCACCACCGCCTGTCTCCGCCGAAACAGAAGAGGTGGGTTACGCAAGCGGACCGCGCTTCGCGCGACCACCAGCTAACCCACCCTACCGATCTCACCTCAATTCGGCATCACATACGCATAGATCCGGCCGCGCGAGACCGGCGCCTCGCGGACGCGGTTGCCGTTGTTGCCGGAGATCATGATCGGATTGCCCTGCGCGTCGATGCCGGTGATGATGCCGACATGACCGCCGCGGCGGCCGCGCGACATGACCGCGATGGCGCCCACCTGCGGACCGGAGACGCGGGTGCCGTAACGCGCGAACGAGCTCGCCATGTCGGAGCCGGAGCCCTTATGGCCGGTGTGCTCCAGCACCATGTTCATGAAACGCGCGCACCACAGGCTGCCGCGCCCGGTCGGATTGCCTCCGACATAGCGGCGCGCCTCGGATACAAGGCTCGATCCGCCGCCGAAGCCGCTATTGGCCATTGCGGTGTTCGCCATGGCGCTATGGGCCATGCCGCCGCCGTTGGCGTTCGGATCGTAGCTCGCCTGGGTGTCGGCGAATCCGCTCGCCTGCAACTGCGCGGCGCTGCGCTCGAAGCGCGAGCGGCTCGCATGATGGCGATAATGATGATGTCTGGCGTGGTGCACGTAAGCGTGCCGCTCTGCGCTATGACGATGATGCGGCCGCGCTGAGGCCGGAGAAACGACTGCGGCAACCGCCGCGGAGAAGATCGCCAGCGCAACAACACAACGCGACAGGCGAGACGCAAACAACTCAACCATTCTTCATCCTTCGTTGACACCCCACTTCCCGTCCGCCCCTCGCTGAGGCCGACATCCGTCTGGCCGTTAAGCCGCCGGATGTGGCGAGAAAAAGACGCGGGCTGCCCGCGAATAGCTGTGATGATTTTGTGCCGACACTGGTTCAATGCCGCCGCATTGCGGACAACAGCATTAACTGCAATCCTGCAAAGGCGGCTTGAAGAGAGGGAAACGGTTAATGCCCCACGCCACGACCAGGGACGACGTCCGCATCTATTTCGAAGAAGCGGGTCAGGGAACGCCGATCATTTTTCTGCACGAGTTCGCGGCCGACTACACCAATTGGGAGCCGCAGATGCGCTACTTCTCGCGCGGCCACCGCTGCATCACGTATTCGGCGCGCGGCTACACGCCGTCGGACGTGCCTGAGGGCGAGGTCTACACCTACGAACATTTCTACACCGACGCGCTTGCCGTGCTCGATCATCTCAAGATCGAGCGCGCGCATCTCGTGGGCCTGTCGATGGGCGCCTATTCCTCGCTGCAGATCGGATTGAACGCGCCGCAGCGCGCGCTGTCGATGACGCTGGCCGGCGTCGGCTCCGGCTCGGAGCTCGAAAACCTGGAGGCCTGGCGCAAGCAGTGCCGCGCCAATGCCGAGCAGTTCGAGACGCTGGGCTCCGCCGAGGTCGCAAAAATCACGCGCGAGGCACCGAGCCGGATTCCGTTCCTGGTGAAGGACCCGCGCGGACACGCCGATTTCTACGCCGCGCTGGCGCGCCACGACGCCAAGGGCTCGGCGCGCACGATGCGCGGCTTCCAGGGCGGCCGCCCCTCGATCTATACGATGACGGACGCGATCGCGAAGGCGACGACGCCGGCGCTGATCATCTGCGGCGACGAGGACGATCCGTGTATCGGGCCAAGCCTGTTCCTGAAGAAGCATCTGCCCGCGGCGGGGCTGGCGATGTTTCCGAAATCGGGCCACGTGCTCAACCTCGAAGAGCCCGCGCTGTTCAACGAAAGCGTGGAGCGGTTCGTCACGCTGGTCGAGGCGGGCCGCTGGCCGGCGCGGGATCCCAGGTCGCTGGCCGCGCATTAGCTGTCGTTCCGGGATGCGCCAAAGGCGCGGGCCCGGAATCCATTGGACGTCATACGCTGCGGCACGATGGATTCCGGGTTCGCGCTTCGCGCGCCCCGGAATGACGACGAGAGACTATTTTCCCCCGCCGCGGCTCAGCAGAAACACGCCCTGCTCGCCGAACATGTTCCACACCCACCAGGGCAGGTTCAGCGGCACCGGGCGGCCGTAGAGATCGAGCGCGACCGAGCGCTCCATCTTGACGTTGATCTCGTCGCAGAGCTGCACGAAATCCTTGATGGTGCAGAAATGGATGTTGGCGGTGTCGTACCAGGTCGCCGGCAGGTTCTCGGTACGTGGCATGTGGCCGCCGATCAGCAGCTGCAGCCGCATCTTCCAGAAGCCGAAATTCGGGAACGAGACGATGGCGCGGCGGCCGATGCGCAGCAGGTTTTCCAGCACCACCCTCGGCTGCCGGGTCGCCTGCAGCGTCTGCGACAGGATCACGTAGTCGAAGGCGTCGTCCGGATAATTGACGAGGTCGGTGTCGGCGTCGCCCTGCACCACCGCAAGCCCCTTGGCCACGCAGCGGTTGACGCCCTCGCGCGACAGCTCGATGCCGCGTCCGTCGATGCCGCGCGTTTCCAGCAGCTGGAGCAGATCGCCCTCGCCGCAGCCGACGTCGAGCACCTTCGAGCCAGGCTTGACCATGTCGGCGACCAGGAGATGGTCGGCGCGAAAATGACCGGACTGTCCCGTCGCAAGGCCGCCCAGCGGCAACACTTCCTGTACAGACATCGCTAGCCGTCCTCGTCAGTCGTTCTTGGAGGTGAGCCCGCGGGCCTTGCCTGCCGATTGCAGGAAGGCGCGGGAGATGTCGAAGAATTCGGGAACGTCGAGCAGGAAGGCGTCGTGGCCGCGATCGGTCTCGATCTCGGCGAACGACACCCGCGCGCTCGAGGCGTTGAGCGCATGCACCAGCGCGCGCGATTCCGAGGTCGGGAACAGCCAGTCGCTGGTGAAGGAGACCACGCAGAAGCGCGTCTTGATGTCCGCGAACGCCTTGGCGAGCACGCCGCCATGATCGGCGGCGATGTCGAAATAGTCCATCGCGCGCGTCAGATAGAGGTAGGAATTGGCGTCGAAGCGCTCGACGAAGGAGGAGCCCTGGTAGCGCAGATAGGACTCGACCTGGAAATCGGCGTCGAAGGAGAAGGTCGGCAGGTCGCGGTCCTGCATGCGCCGGCCGAACTTGCGATGCAGCGCGGCGTCGGAGAGATAGGTGATGTGCGCCGCCATCCGCGCCACCGCGAGCCCGCGATGCGGATGGATGCCCTGATCGGCATAGCCGCCGCCGTGCCAATCGGGATCGGCCATCACGGCCTGGCGGCCGAGCTCGTGAAAGGCGATGTTCTGCGCCGAGTGCCGCGTCGCGCAGGCGATCGCCAGCGCCGAGAACACGCGGCCAGGATAGGCCGCGGTCCATTGCAGCACCTGCATGCCGCCCATCGATCCGCCGACGACCGCAAACAGCGTGTCGATGCCGAGCCGGTCGATCAGCATGGCCTGCGCGCGCACCATGTCGGGGATGGTGATGACAGGGAAATCCAGGCCCCAGACCTTGCCGGTGGCGGGATTGATCGACGCCGGCCCGGTCGAGCCCATGCAGCCGCCGATCACGTTGGAGCAGATGATGAAGTAGTGCTTGGGATCGATGGGGCGGCCGGGGCCGACCAGGGTCTCCCACCAGCCCGGCTTGCCGGTGACGGGATGCACGTTGGCGACATGCTGGTCGCCGGTCAGCGCATGGCAGATCAGCACCGCGTTGGAGCGATCGGCGTTGAGCTCGCCATAGGTCTGGTAGGCGATCTGGAACGGGGTGAGATCGACGCCGCAATCCAGCCGCAGCGGCTGCTCGGTGCCGAAATGCGCGACCTGCGAGCTCGGATGATCCACCTCATGCGACCGCTCGTCAGCGCTGATCGCAGGACTCGGTATCGACTTGACGCCATCCATGACCATCGACCTCGTTTGCGATCAAACGCGTGATCGCCACTTGCATCAGGCCATGAAAAACCCGGCCTGAACGATAGGTTCGGCCGGGATCGAAAGCGTCCCCGGCCTGTTTAGCGAGTTTTTTAACGTGGCTGCAAGCCGGCCGGCTCAAATGACCACGGAACGGGCAAAAGCTACCGTCTTGGGCGGTTTTCGTCAAGTCGCGGCCCGGATCGGCCCAATTCGCCTCCGTCGCGCCGACCGGGAAGGACGTCATTTCTCTTTGCTTTCGCCGCCCCGACTGCCTAATCAGGACATCCCCCATCGGAACGATCGACAGCCCAACATGTCTCAACGTCCGCCCGCGCCGCCGTCATTGCAGGAATTGCGCAAGGAGATCGACGCGATCGACGAGGCCATGCATCGCCTGCTGATGCAGCGCGGCGACATCATCGACCGCCTGATCCAGGTGAAGCAGACCCAGGAGGTCGGCTCGGCATTCCGCCCCGCGCGTGAGGCCTCCATGATGCGCGAGATCGTGCAGCGTCATCGCGGCATCCTGCCGCTCGACACCGTCGAGAGCATCTGGCGCGTCATCATCTCGACCTTCACCTACGTGCAGGCGCCGTTCTCCGTGCATGCCGACATCTCGGTGAGCGAGCCGGCGATGCGCGATTCCGCGCGCTTTCATTTCGGCTTCACGGTGCCTTACGTCGCGCATTTCAGCGCGCAGGCCGCGGTCGAGGCGGTGGCGAAATCCAAGGGCGACCTGGCGCTGGTCTCGGCGACGTCGAGCCGCACGCCGTGGTGGCTCTCGCTCGAGGAAAAAGGCGCGCCGAAGATCATCGCGCGCATGCCGTTCGTCGAGCGCGCCGACCATCCGGCCGCGCTGCCGGTGTTCGCGATCTCGCGCGTCCCCGACAGCGCCCTGGTGACCGAGGTCGAGACCTTCAGCGTGCGCGTGTCCGGGTGGAACGCCGAGGTCGCCCGCGCCCTGTCGCCGCTCGCCGAGATCGTGGCGGTGCCCGACACCGCCTTCGACGGCGCAGCGCTGCTGGTCTCGGTCACGAGCGCGACCAGCATCGACAAAATCAGGGCTGCCCTGATCGAGGCGGGGGCCTCGGTGCGCTCCACGGCCCTCGTCGGCAGCCACGCAACGCGCTATACGGTGCCCCCGACCGGGCCAAAATCGTAAATCGCGTACCGCTTAAAGCCACTTTCGGAGTTGAAGATGTCCCGCCCCGTGCCGAATCCCGGCATTCTCGATATTGCGCCCTACACGCCCGGCAAGAGCCCGGTCGCCGAGCCGGGCCGCAAGGTGTTCAAGCTCTCGGCCAACGAGACGCCGTTCGGGCCCTCGCCCAAGGCGATCGAGGCGTTCAAGCGCGTGGCGGATCATCTCGAAGACTATCCGGAAGGCACCTCGCGCGTGCTGCGCGAAGCGATCGGCCGTTCTTTCGGGCTCGATCCCAACCGCATCATCTGCGGCGCCGGCTCGGACGAGATCCTCAATCTGCTCGCGCACACCTATCTCAGCCACGGCGACGAGGCGATCTCCACCACGCACGGCTTCCTGGTCTACCCGATCGCGACCATGGCGGTCGGCGCCAAGAACGTCGTCGCGGCCGAGAAGAACCTCACCTGCGACGTCGACGCCATCCTCAAGGCCGTGACGCCGAAGACCAAGCTGGTCTGGCTCGCCAACCCCAACAACCCGACCGGGACCTATGTGCCGTTCGACGAGGTCAAGCGCCTGCGCGCCGGCCTGCCCTCGCACGTGCTGCTGGTGCTGGACGCCGCCTATTGCGATTACGTCTCCCGCAACGACTACGAGATGGGGATCGAGCTGGTCGCCACCACCGAGAACACGGTGGTGACGCACACCTTCTCCAAGATCCACGGCCTCGCCGCGCTGCGCATCGGCTGGATGTTCGGCCCCGAGCACATCATCGACGCGGTCAACCGCATCCGCGGCCCCTTCAACGTGTCGACGCCGGCGATGTATGCCGCGGTCGCCGCGATCGAAGACACCGCGCATCAGGCGATGTCGAAGCAGTTCACCGAGACCTGGCGCAACTGGCTGACCGAGGAGATCACCAAGCTCGGGCTGAAGGTGACGCCGAGCGTCGCCAATTTCGTGCTGATGCACTTCCCGACCGAGAAGGGCAAGACCGCGGACGACGCCGACGCCTTCCTCACCAAGCGCGGCCTGGTGCTGCGCGCGCTGAAGAACTATGGCCTGCCGCATGCGCTGCGCATGACCATCGGCACCGAGGAGGCCAACCGCCTCGTGGTCGACGGCTTGCGCGACTTCATGGCCGGCAAATGAGTGCGCAGGCGCACTTCCAGCGCGTCGCGCTGATCGGCTTCGGCCTGATCGGCGGCTCGATCGCGCGCGCTGCGAAGCTCCAGGGGCTCGCCGGCGAGATCGTCACCACCGCACGCTCGGAGAAGACGCGCGCGCGGGTGCTCGAGCTCGGCATCGTCGACCAGGTCGTGGCGACCAATGCGGAGGCGGTGAAGGATGCCGACCTCGTCATCCTCTGCATTCCCGTCGGGGCCTGCGGGCCGGTGGCGCAGGAGATCGCACCGCATCTGAAGCCCGGTGCTGTTGTCTCCGACGTCGGCTCGGTGAAGGGTGCGATCGTCAGGGACATGGCGCCGCATCTGCCGAAGACCGTTCATTTCGTGCCGGCGCATCCCGTCGCGGGCACCGAGCATTCGGGGCCGGATTCAGGCTTCGCCGAGCTCTTCATCAACCGCTGGTGCATCCTCACCCCGCCGGAAGGCGTCGACGCCGCGGCGACCGACCGCCTGCGCGCCTTCTGGGCCGCGATGGGCGCCAAGGTCGAGGTGATGACGCCGGATCACCATGATCTCGTGCTCGCGATCACCAGCCATCTGCCGCATCTGATCGCCTACACCATCGTCGGCACCGCCGACGAGCTGGCGCAGGTGACGGAATCCGAAGTCATCAAGTTCTCCGCCGGCGGCTTCCGCGATTTCACCCGCATCGCGGCCTCCGATCCGACGATGTGGCGCGACGTCTTCCTCGCCAACAAGGAGGCCGTGCTGGAGATGCTCGGCACCTTCACCGAGGACCTGTCCAAGCTCACCCGCGCCATCCGCCGCGGCGACGGCGAAGCGCTGTTCGACCATTTCACCCGCACCCGCGCCATTCGCCGCGGCATCGTCGAGATCGGCCAGGATTCGGCCGCGGCGGATTTCGGCCGCCAGCATGGCGCGCTGAAGAAGCCGTAGTTTCGCTGGTCATTCCGGGGCTCGATGCTACGCATCGCCCCGGAATGACGAGAGCGGCTTCAATACAGCGGCGGAATTTGCCCGACCTTGACCGGGCCGAGCAGCACGGCGCCGTCGGCGAACTTCAACGGGAAGCTTCTCGCCTTCCTGCCTTCCAGCGTGCTCTCGGTGCCGATCGAGTTGATGCCGGCGGCAAGTCCGGCATTGGCGTTCTGCTTGATGACCTTGCCGAGGCCGGGGACGGCGCGGTCGAGCGCGCCGAACAAATTGGTGAGGTCCTGCGACTTCACGCCGGGCGCGACGCGATCGAGCGTTGCCTGCGGCACGCCCTCCTCCAGCATCTTCTCGATGCCGAGCGCCGGGATCACGCGCTCGAGGCCCGTCACGGTCATCTGCAACTCGCCGTCGAGGCGGCCATTGGCCGAGAGGCCGAGCGTGCCGGCCGCGACTGCGATCATCTCGCCCTGCTGGATCCGCGACTGCACGATCTCGATATGGCCGCCGGCCGCCTGGATTTCACGGAAGCGCTGCGGCCAGGGCTTTGGCGTGAGGTCGGACAGGCCGGTGATCTTGGCGCGCGTGTCGGCCTCGAACGGCTCGGCGAGCAGGGGATGCACGCCCTGGATGCTGCCCTGCGCGATATGGGCCACGGTCTCGATCACGGGATGATCGGCCGGCGAGCCGTCCGCGAGACGGCCGTGCAGCTCGACCTGCTTGGCCCGCGCGAGCGGCACCTGCATGCTGCCGTCGAGCCGGTTGAGGGTGGGATCGTCGAACACGATGGAGGCGCGGTCCGGCACCGCCGGCAGGCCGACCACGCTGCTACGGCCCTTGCTCCAGTTCACCACGAAGGTGTTCTGCGTAACGCCATCGATCAGCGTTGCGGGCGCGGAGAATTCGGCGATGACGAGCTTGGGATCGTAGACCTGGGCAACGACCAGGATGTTGTCGAGCTTGGCCGTGAACGGCGTCTTGCTCGCGTTCTGCGACACCAGGGCGACGCTGGCGCCGGAGCACTGGACCTCGAAGCGGAACGGGAAGCCGGCGATCGAGCGCTTGGCGCAATCATAGATGCGGCCGGACTTGGCCTCCTGCGCCCGCCAGGCGTCTGCGGCCACTTCGGCCTGCGAGGCCGCATAGAACCAGAAGCAGCTCCACGCGACGGCAAGGACCAGGACGAAAACGGGTGCGATGAAAAGGCCCCAACGGGAGCGACGGCCTGCGGCAACGGTCATATTGGACATGCGGCGACCCTTTGACCCCGGATTTTGGCAAATGTAAGCGAGGCGCGCCTGCGGCGAAAGGCAGAGAATTCGCTTCGCTTGGAACCCCCATTCTGGTAGCCGTGCCCGAAATGTCGGAAATTACCCTTTCCTCCATCACCACCGCCAAGGGCGACCTCTGGGTGTTCGGCTACGGCTCGCTGATGTGGCGGCCGGGCTTCGCGTTCGAGGAGCGCGTCCCGGCGCGGCTGGTCGGCGAACATCGTGCGCTCTGCGTCTATTCCTTCGTGCATCGCGGCACGCCGGAAAAGCCGGGCCTGGTGCTTGGGCTCGACCGCGGCGGCGCCTGCCGCGGCATCGCCTTCCGCGTCGCCGAGAAGAATCGCGCAGACGTTGTCGCTTACCTTCGGGCGCGAGAGCAGGTCACATCGGTCTATCGCGAGGTGATGCGCTCGGTCTGGCTGGAGAACGATGCACGGGCGCGCGTCTCCGCGCTCGCCTATGTCGTCGACCGCGGCCATGTTCAATATGCCGGCCGGCTCTCGCTCACCGAGCAGCACCGTCATGTCGTCCAGGGCCACGGCCAGTCGGGCGCCAACCGCGACTACGTCACCGCGACGGTGAAGGCGATCGAGGCCGAAGGCTTTCGCGATGCGCAACTGCATCAGCTTGCAACCATGCTGCATGGTGATGGGCATTCCCTGCACGCGCCGACGCCAGCCGAAGACCGCTAGCCCCCGGTCGGCGCGTAGCTCGGCGCCGAGCCGATCAACTGCTCCTGCTCCCTGCGGCCCGCTTCGACGAGACGGCCGGTCGCATCCTCGATCGCCGTTTGCACGCGGGAGAGAAACTCGTCCTTCGGCAGGCCCGGCGGCAGTGGGGGGAGGAACTCCACCACCAGCGTGCCGGGATAGCGCATGAAGGTGCGGCGGGGCCAGAACAGGCCGGAGTTGAGCGCAATCGGCAGGCAAGGCACGCCGCAGGACGAATAGATCTGCGCAAAGCCGGTCTTGTAGTCGGGCGGAGCACCCGGCGCGCGGCGCGTGCCTTCCGGAAAGATGACGAGCTGTTTTCCGCCCCGTACCGCCTCACGCGCCCGCCGCGTCATGTCGAGCAACGCCTTCACGCCGGCATTGCGATCGATCGCGATCATCCCGGTCTTGACCAGGAACTGGCCGAACACCGGGATCTGCATCAGCTGGCGCTTGAGGATGAAGATCGGGCGGTTGAAGAAGCCGGGCAGCACGAACGTCTCCCAGAACGACTGGTGTTTCGCGACGATCACCAATGGTCCGGTCGGGATGTTCTCGACGCCGCGGAATTCCACCTTGATGTTGCAGATCACGCGCATCAGGACCAGCGTCGCCTTGGCCCACCATTGTGCGACCGTCAGCATCGCGCGCGGCGGCAATGCGAAGGTCGGCAGCGCCACGATCGCGAGGCACACCAGCACGGCATAGAACAGCACGTTGAACACGAGCGAGCGCAGGAAAACTGGGAACATCGAGGATCCGATTATTTTGCCGATCAGTTGGCCTGGGCGGTGGCGGGCCGCCTCGGCTGCTGACCTGCAGGCTGCTCCGACATCTCGGGCGAAAGGTCAATCCCGAAATCCTCCAGCCGCACCCTGAGCTCGGCCGCGATGTACTTGACATATTCCAACAACAGCAGCCGCAGGGTGGAGGCCGAGGTCCACCACGGCTCCTCGCGCCATTTGTCACCGACCACCGCGAACGGGATCAGAATCGTCTGCGGCATCGCATGCGAGAATTCCACCAGCGCACGCGGCATGTGGTAGTTCGAGGTGACCACGATCAGCGACTTGAACCGGCGCCCCTCGGCCCAGCGCCGCGCCTCCGCCGCGTTGCCGCGGGTCGAGAGCGCGGTGCGGTCGAGATCGACGCAACAGGTCATGAAGGACTGGTTCTCCGGCAGCGTCCGCGAGATGTCACTCGCCGTCGACGTCGGATGCACGCCGGAAATCAACAGCCGCTTGCCGTATCCGGCAGCGAGCAGCTCCATCGCATCCGACACCCGCGAGGAGCCGCCGGTCAGCACCACGATGCCGTCAGCCTTGCGGCTTGGCGCGATCTCGGCGCCGCGCAATTGCGACAGGAACGCGATGAAGCCCGCCGCAGCGCCGACGAAGGCGAGCGCAATCGTCGACACGATTGTCGCGCGCAGCCAGCCGCGCGGCAGTTTCGGCGATTGATCGTCGGTCGGCGAGGTCATGTGATGTCGGTGATCCCTTCCCTGGGGTGATTTTAAAACGTTTTGAGGCGAAGTGGAGTCCGGTTTCTGAACCCTCTCCCCTTGTGGGAGAGGGTGGCTCGCCGCGAAGCTGCGAGCCGGGTGAGGGGTTATCTCCGCGCGTTCACCTCGACATTTGTACGCGTGGGCAGAACCCTTCATCCGGCGCTTCGCGCCACCTTCTCCCACAAGGGGAGAAGAGAAAAACCTCAATCCACATCGTTCAACGTCGCGAACAGCGTCTGGCGCGAGGCCACTGCGGTGATGGCGCCGATCAGCACGGCCTGGACCGCGAGCACGATGTAGCCCGAGGGCCGCAGCGAGAAGGTGCCGAGCAGCGCGGCGAACTGGTCGCCGACGGGGGTGCCGGAGAACCAGCCGGCGATCGACTCGGAGAAGCCGAACACCAGCATGGCGACGCCGCCGCCGATCACGCCGCCCTCGAGGCCCAGCCGGAGGAAATGACGCAGGAAGTGGTTGGCGATGTAGCGATCGCCGGCGCCGACGAAATGCAGCACCTCCACGATCGGACGGTTCGCCGCCATGGCGCCGCGGGTCGCGAACGAGACCGAGATGATGGTGGCGACGATGACGAGCGCGAGGATGCCGAGGCCGGCAAGCACGGTGGCGTTGGTCATCGAGCGCATCCGCTCGATCCAGGCGCGGTGATCATCGACGCTGGCGCTCGGCGCCACTTGCGTCACGCGGGCGCGCAGGGCGCCGAGATCGAGTTGCGTGCCGGGCTGCACGCGCGCGATGATCATGCGCGGCACCGGCAGATCGTCCATCGACAGGCCGGTGCCGAGCCAGGGCTCGAGCAGCTTGCCGCTCTCCTCCCGGCTGAACGGCTTGACCTCGACGATGCCGGGCTGCGCGCGCATCGCCTCGGTCACGGCCGCGGTGTCGCGGTCGAGATCGCGCCCCGTTTGCGGGCGGACCTGAATGGTGATTTCGCTCGCGACGTCCGACTGCCATTCCGCGGCGGAGGCGCTGACCAGGAGCACCGTGCCCGTGGTCATCGACGCCAGGAAGGTCATGATGGCGACGACGGCGACCAGCGCACGGCCGTGGATCGAGGCGCGCGGCACGATCGGCGACATGTTGCGCGCCCTGGCCGGAAGCTGCGGACGCTCCTGTCCGAGATCGACCAGCACGCCGCGCTCGTCGGTCCTATTCATAGACGTGCAGCCGTCCCTGATGCAGCACGAGACGGCGGGCCTCGTATTGATCCATCAGGCCGATGTCGTGGGTGGCGATGATGACCGCGGTGCCTGACTTGTTGAGCTCGATGAAGAGCCGCAGCAGGCGGCGTCCGAGTGTCGGATCGACGCTGCCGGTCGGCTCGTCCGCAAGCAGCAGCTGCGGCCGCGAGATCACCGCGCGCGCGATCGCGGCGCGCTGCTTCTCGCCGCCCGACAGGATCGGCGGCAGCGCGTCCATGCGCTCGCCAAGCCCGACCCAGCGCAACAGATCGATCACCTCCTTGCGATAGCTCGACTCGCTGCGCCCCATGACGCGGAACGGCAACGCGACGTTCTCGTAGGTCGTCATATGGTCGAGCAGACGGAAATCCTGGAGCACGATGCCGATGCGCTTGCGCAGATCGGCGATCTCGTCCTTGCCGAGCTGCGAGATGTCGTGGCCGAACAGATTGACGAGGCCCCGCGTCGGCCGGTGCGACAGGAACAACAGGCGCAGCAGCGAGGTCTTGCCGGCACCCGACGGGCCGGTGAGGAACTGGAACGAATGCGCCGGGATCTGGAAACTGAGGTCGCGCAGGATCTCCGGCCCCAGACCGTAACGCAATCCGACATTTTCGAACCGAACCAAGTTCAGCTCCGTTCGAGAGGGGGCGCGGGTCGCATTGCTGCGCTCCGCCATGCGCGATCAACGGGTTTTGCCGCCGTTATGGTTTCCGGTTCGTTAACGGTCGGCCTGTAGCATATTTGGCAACATCCTGGCCGTCCCGTCCTTCCTGGCGGGTCATGGTCAAGACCTCGTTCAAGTCCCGGTTCATGCATCAAGGCTCGTCCATGCATATCGTCTGCCCCCATTGTATGACATCCTACGCCATCAAGCTTGCGAGCCTGGGGGCGAACGGGCGGGCGGTCCGCTGTTCCCGTTGCAAGGAGACCTGGATCGCCCATGCCGAGGATGCCATCGAGGAGGCATCCGTCCCGGCCATGGCGGCAGCCAGCCAGGCCGACGACCAATCCGATCTCGCCGAGCAGTGGAACTCCTACGCCAAGGACGAGAGCGCCACTGATACGCCCGTGGTCGATAGCCCCTCGATCGCCAGCGACTGGCCCGATGAAGAGGCCAAGGACACCGAGGACGAGTGGTCCGCGGCGGCCCGGGCGGCCGAGGAGGAGGTCGTCGGGGTGCAGCACCAGTCCTGGTTCCGCGGCCTGTTCAGCCGTCGCGGTGCACGGGTCAGCCGTCCGGTCGCCGCCACGCCCCCTAGAAAATCCTATTTCGGTCTGCCGACCGCCTGCGCCGCCATGGGCGCGCTGGTGCTGGCGCTGGTGATCTGGCGCGGCGACATGGTGCGGCTGCTGCCGCAGACGGCGGCGTTCTACAAGATGGTCGGGCTCGAGGTGAACCTGCGGGGCCTCGCCTTCAAGGACGTCAAGCTGTCCAGCGAGACCGTTGACGGTAAGCAGGTGTTGGTGATCGAGGGCGTGATCGTCGGCGAGGGCAAGAAGCCGCTCGACATCCCGCGGCTGCGCTTCGCCGTGCGCGACGCACAAGGCGCAGAGATCTACGCCTGGAATACGGTGCTGGAGCAGACCGTGCTGCGGCCCGGCGAGCGCGCCTTCTTCCGCTCGCGCCTCGCCTCGCCGCCGCCGGAGGGCCGCAATATCGACGTTCGATTCTTCAACCGGCGCGACATTGCCGGCGGCAGCGTATAATCAGCTTGCACAGTCCTGCACGGGAAGGTTCGTCCCAAGAGTTGATCTGATGCCGAAAATCCTGATCGCCGACGACGAGGATTCGATGCGCCAGCTGGTGGCGCGCGCGATCGCCATGGACGGCCACCAGACCGTCACCGCGCAAGACGGCGCCGAGGCGCTGGAGATCCTGACTCGCGAGGACGGCGCCTTCGACCTCCTGCTCACCGACATCCAGATGCCTGTCATGGACGGTATTGCGCTCGCGCTTTCGGCCGCACGCGATTTTCCCGATCTGACCATTCTCTTGATGACCGGCTTCGCCGACCAGCGCGAGCGCGCCTCGAATCTCAATGCGCTGGTGCACGACGTCGTGACGAAGCCGTTCTCGGTCGCCGACATCCGCACCGCCGTGGCGGACGCGCTGGCGGCGAAGAAGGGTTAGTGGCGGGCGCCCTTAACCACACATACCGCTGTCATGCCCCGGCTTGTCCGGGGCATCCAGTACGCCGCGGCCTATCGACTTAGTCACTGCTGTCTCTGGAATACTGGATCGCCCGGTCAAGGCCGGGCGATGACAGTGAGCTTGTGGCGACTTCGCCTCAGAAATCCTTCAGCAGTCGCTCGATGTAATCGAGCTCGATCTGCGGGCGCGAGCTGTCGCCGAGGCGGCGGCGGAGCTCTTCGAGGATGCGGCGGACGCGCTGGGCGTCGATCTCGCCGGGAATCTTGACGGAGTAATCGTCGCTGAGATCGCGGCCGTGAAGCGGGCGCCCCAGCGGATCGGTCTGATTGCCGCCGCTCTGCTGACGGCCGGCGCGATTGCCGGGACCATCGCCCTGCCCGTCGCCATCGCCCTGCTGCATCGCCTCGGCCATCTTCTGCGCGCCCTTGCGCATGGCATCGAGAGCCTTGCCCTGCGAGTCCACGGCACCGTCGGCATTGCCCTCGCCGAGCTTCGAGCCGGCATCGCCCATGGCGCCATCGGCGGCGTCGAGGCTGCCGTCGTCATCGCCCTGGTCGCCGTCCTGATCGCCGCTCTGGCCCGGATCGCCCTGCTGGCCTTTCTGACCCTGCTGGCCTTTTTGGCCCTTTTGTCCCTTCTGCGCGAGGCCGCGCTTGGCGAGCTCGTCCTGCAGCTTCTTCAGGCGGTCGCGCAGCGACTGCTGATCCTGCTGCAGGTCCGACATCGACTGGTCGCCCTGCTTGCCGCGCGAGCGGTCACGCCGGGAGTCCTGGCCCTGCTTGAACGTCTTGTCGCGCAATTGCTGCTGTTTGCGGATCATGTCGCTGAGTTCGTTCAGCGCCTGCTCCATCTCGCTCTCGCCGGATTGCCCGGGTTGCGCCATCTGGAGATTTTCCATGATCTGCGCGAGCTGCTCCAGCATGCGCTGGGCCGCCTCCTTATTGCCTTCGCGCGCGGCCTTCTCGATCTGCTTCAGCAACTCGTCGAGATCGCGTTGCGTGATGAAGTTGCGGTCTCGGCTGGAGGACTGACTCCGCTCCGTCGCCCGCTTGTACTCCTCGAGCTTCTGGATGGCGTCGGACTGGTTGCCGAGGCTCTTGCCGGATTCCTTCTGCCTGAGGCTGTCGCCGGACTCCTGCATCGCCTTTTCGGCGCTGTCGAGCAGCGCGTCGGGATCCTGATCCAGCTGGGCAACGGCCGGCGAGACACCGCCGAGCAGCAGAGCGAGGCAGGCGATCGACATCGCCTTCAAGACTGGCACGCGTGCTAGCTTCCGCATTTCCGGTCCCGCGTAAACTGGTTGGTCTTGTCGTCCCCCGCCTTGTTGGCCCGGTTGTTCGCCGACTTCCGATAGGCCTGAAGCTGCTCGCGCAACGCGTCCTGCTGCTGGGCCAGCTCCGCGAGCTGCTCGGCCGTCGCGTGCTGGGTCTTCTGTCGCAGCTCGATCGCCTTGTCGAGGATGAGCTGGACCTCGGCCGGGAACGGCTGCCGCGGTCCGAGCGGATTCTGCTCGGCGCGCCGGGCGAGATCGCGCACCTTGCCGGCCATGGCCTCACGAAGCTTCTGCGTCAGCACCTTCAGCTCGTCCTCGCTGGCGCCGCGGTCCAGCGCCGCCTTGAGCGCGTCCTGCGCCGAGCGCAGCGCGGCGTTGACGCTGCCGGCGACGCCGTCGTCCTCGATGGTGGTCGCGAAGGCCCACATGCTCGCCACGACATTGCGCAGCGCGTCGTCGGTGCGGGCGGCTTCGAGCTGGGTCGCAAGGCTCCGGAGGCCGAGATAGCAGCCGGCATCCGGCGTGAACAATTCGGGTGCGATCATCAGCGCGTCGAGCGCGGTGTAGACGTCCGAATTCTTGTTGGCATCGAGCGCGAGGATGCGGCGCTGCTCGATCAGCGCGCGCGCGAGCGAGTTGGTGAACAGACGCTCGGGCAGGCGCATGTTGAAGGGTTCGCTCCTGGCCTCGTTGCCGGCCTCGTCCTTGGCGGTGAGCGTCAGCGTGACGTCGGCGCCGGCATAGGGGTCCTCGCTAAGGTCCTTCACCGTCTGGCCGACGCCGTTGCGCGTGCGCGCATTCGGCAGCACCAGCGGGAATTTCGGCGGCTCGAACAAAGGCCGCGCCGCGGTCTTGCCGTCGGTCTCCTTGCCGCCGTCTTTGGCGTCGTTCGCGCGCGAGGCGATGTGCGCCTCCGCGCCGGTAACGCCGTAATCGTCCTCGATCTTGTAGGAGAGCTGAAGCCCGCCGCGCGCCTGGCGCTCGGGATCCTTGGCGAGCGAGATCGTCGGTGCACGGTCCGGGGTTGCCGCAAACGCCCATTGCGGCTGGCCGGAGGGCGCACGGACATGCGCGGTGCCGTCGGCGGTGATGGTGAAGTGCTTCTCGTTGGTGCCCTTGGGCGCGGCCTCCGTGGGGGCAACCTCCTTGAGGCCGCTGGAGACGACGACATCGAGAGCGCCGCCGGAGGAGCGCACGATCAGGGTCGAGCCGGCGGGAACGGCAAGCGGACCGGCGGCCGGCAGCGCGGCGGCCTCCTTGTTGGCGGCCGACAGGATGATCGGCGGCTTGCCGGTATAGAGCGGCGGGGTCACCCAGGCATCGACCCGAACATTGGCCGGCGCCAGCACGCCGTTCCAGTCGAAGGCAGCCCCGAGCCGCATCGCACGCTCGTCGCCGGCGGCGAAGAAGGTGGCGACCAGCAACACCATGACCAGCGCGCGCAGCGCCCAGGGATCATGCAACGCCAGCCGCGGATGCGGCAAACCGGCGCGGATGCGCTTGAGCGAGGCCAGCGTGCGCTCGCGCTGCGCCTGCCACAGCGCCTGCGCGACCGGATCCTGCGAGGACAGCGTATCCGTCAGCGTCGTGGCCGGGCGGTGTCGGATGCCGGAGCCGCGGTCGAGCCGGCCAAGTGCCTCCTCGCGGCTCGGCCAGCGGTAGCGAATCAGGGGTAACAGCGCGGCAATCGCAATGCCGGCGAAAATGAAAAGACCGATGGCACGGGCAATGAACGGCAGCGCCAGCCAGAGGCCGGCCCAGGACACCACCAGGAACAGCCCGACGACGGTCAGAAGCCGCGCCAGATGCGGCCAGGCACGCTCCCACGCGATGGCATAAATGGCCCGATCGAGGGCCTGCGCCAGCTTCAGCCGCGACAGAGCGTCACTGTCGCGGGTCGGGTCTGACGGGTCGGGGGTGACGCCGTTCAATCAACTCTCCAGGTTGCCCGGTCGAGGGGAGCCTATCACAACGGCAGCACTGAGGCATCCGTTCCGGTACGGGAGACACCCCTTTTCCCGCATAACACGAGGACGTGACTGGCCCCGCCCGACCCCGTAATTTCCGCGCGCCACCCAAGGGAAATGCAGGGAAAGCAGAGGGAACGCCATGGACAAGAAGATGCACGACAAGGGCCTGGAAGTCCGCAAAGCGGTGCTCGGGGAAGCCTATGTCAACAACGCCCTGAAGAACGTCGACAACTTCAACCGTCCGTTCCAGGAGATGCTGAACGAATATTGCTGGGGCACCGTGTGGGGCCGCGAGGAGCTGCCGCGCAAGACCCGCAGCATGCTCAACATCGCCATGATCGCGATCCTCAACCGCCAGCACGAATTCCGCGCGCATCTGAAGGGCGCGCTCACCAACGGCGTCACCCGCGAGGAGATCCGCGAAATCCTGATGCAGGTCGCGATCTATGGCGGCATGCCGGCCGCCGTCGACAGCTTCCGCATCGCGCGCGAGGTGTTTGCGGAGATCGACGGCAAGGCGTGAGGCTTAGCACCAATCTCCACTGTCATTCCGGACAAGCGGAGCGCAGATCCGGGATCCATAACCACAGGGAGACGTGGTTACGGGGACCAGGAGTGACCGCTTCGGCATAACAACTCCTCCCGGGATTATGGGTCCCTGTGTCTGAAAAGCCTGTCATAATGATGGTGGGCGGGAAGCCGTTGGGTCCTTGGCGCTTGACGCCGTGAGCCGGCT